>CAYTEI010000167.1:0-1500 GCA_964436705.1 uncultured Thermococci archaeon | reverse complement strand
CGCCGCAGGAAAAGGAACCAGACTACAACCAATCACCAACGCCATTCCTAAAGAGATTATTAGAGTTGGTAAGAAACCAGCAATCGAACACTGCCTAAACGTACTAAAACAAGGCGGAATAAAAGATGTATTGATTATTACTGGTAGAAAGAAACACGCAATAATAGACTACCTGGGATCTGGTGAAAGACTAGACCTAAATATTTATTACAGGGTTCAGGAAGAACCTAAAGGTACTGCTCACGCCGTGTCCCTAGGTGAAGACTTTATAGATGGAGAAGAATTCGTAGTAATGTACGGAGACAACTACATAACACCATACAAAACAATGAAAAAAATAGTAAAACACCATGAAGAAAAAGATGGCTCTGGAACCATTGTTCTCCACCAGGTAGATGATCCAAGAAGATACGGAATAGTAAAAGTAAACCAAAACATGAAAATACAAGGCATGATAGAAAAACCAACAATGAACGAAGCCAAACCATACAAATTTAATGATCATTGGCTAAGCATAGCAGGACTAATGATCCTAAAACCAAAAATATTCAAATACATCAAAAAAACAAAAAAAATTAAAAAAAGAGAAAAATGGATCACAGACAGCATAGAAAAAATGAGAAAAAACAAAAACAAAATATACGGATACGAATTCAAAGGAAAAAGATACGACATAGGAACCTACAAATCACTAAGACAAGCAGACAAACAAGAAATACAAAGAAAAAACGATTAAAAAACAATTAAGGATAATAAATTATATTTTTCAATCTTATTTATAGAATCTATTTTTAAATTTCTATATAGAATTTACTGAGTATATTGCTTTTCTTGTTTCCTTTACATCATGCGCCCTTATTATCTGAACTCCTTTCATGATAGATATTATTTCTGCAACTCACTACCTATTAAACGATCCTCTGGGTCTAGATCTTCATTAGATATATCTTTTATTAGTGATTTTCTGGAGACTCCGATCATTATTGTTTGGTTTAGGGATTTGAGTTTTTCTAGGTTTTTTAAGATTTTTAGGTTGTGTTCTGTTGTTTTTCCGAATCCAATTCCAGGATCAATAATGATTTTATCTTTATTTATTCCTTTTGAGGTTGCGTAATTGATTCTTTTTTTGAGGTATTTCTTTATTTCTTTTACTGGGTCTTTGTAGGTTGGATTTTTTTGCATGGTTTGTGGTTCTCCCTGCATGTGCATAATTATTACTGAGGCATCATGATCTCCTATGACTCTCGCCATGTTTTCATCATATCGCCTATTCTTGTTTTATAGTAAAAATAATAAGAATATTTATTTATCCTCATTGGTTTTGAAATAGTTAATTTCTTCGAGCTTCTTTTTTATTTCTTTCTTACTTAGACATCTATCATTTCGAGGATCGTTTTCTAAGCTATTGAATTTTCCATTTCCTTTGTATTCTCTTTCAGGATGTAATATATACATATCATCAGTTTCAGATACCATATTTTTTTCTTCATCAGTCATTAG
>CAYTEI010000166.1:0-1508 GCA_964436705.1 uncultured Thermococci archaeon | reverse complement strand
TAATTATTCTGTCTGAAAGTTGTGATACTCTTCTTACAATGCGACTTATCATAGGCTCGCCATCAACTTCTACAAGCGATTTTACTCGGCCCAACCTCTCACTTTTACCTCCTGCCAGGATTAGAATGGCTAAATCCTTTTCCATACCTTTTCAACTCTTTCAAATATCTAGCATTTTTCCAAGCTGAGTAGAGCTACTTATTACTAGTAGTAATCCGGAGCGTTAATTTCACAATAGTATACAAATTTTGTAAAACCTAGACCTGAAATGAGAAAAGACTAATAATAGATGTATTGGTGAAGTCATTGGAAAATTTTCGAGATAAAGACTATATAATAACAGATGAAGGTTTTATTTTTTGTGTTATTGGATCTATTCATCCTTCTGACAGGGCAATCTCATTTCTTAAATATATTCCAGACGCTAAAGGAAAATGGAGTCGAAAGAATAGGAAATATAAGAGAATCATGGATAGCTACCTAGTCAATAATTTAAAAGACACAATAGATTTTCTGAAAGACTATCCTGAATATATTTATGAATCCAGTGATTGGGATACAAAGATTTCAGCGGTGCCAAGTAGAAGAATTACTAAATATTTTAGACCTGATGAAAAGTTGGAGATGCTCCAGAAAGCAGAGGGATTAGACTCCTTACAAAGAAAATGTTTGGAAATAGTCGAGTTTCTATCAACAAATAGCGGAGTTCAAACCTGTTCTTTTGGGGTTACTGGGTCTATACTACTAGACATGCACCAGTCCTTTTCTGATATTGATATTGTTATATATGGAATTGAAGAAAGCCGAAGTATCAAAGAGGCCCTAATAAAGGCTTATAGAAAGAAAGAGAATTTCAACAAACTAGAAGGAGAAGAGGTAAAAAATTGGTGTAAGAAAAAATCCAATCAATATCCTATTTCTTACAAAGATACGCGTCTTTTCCACAAAAGAAGATGGGATCGCGGAATATATAAAGACCAAGAATTTTCCGTCCTTCCCGTAAAGAAAGAATCTGAAATTACTGAAAGTTATGGAGATCACTTCTATAGAAGCAAAGGAATAACCTCTATTAAAGCAAAAGTTTCTGATGCTTCGGAATCTATTTTTCTCCCATCAATCTATCAATTAGAAAATGTAAAAATCATTAATGGAGAAAAAGTCGAAGACATTAAAACCGCCGTCTCATATGATTGGTTCTTTAGCGATATAGCGAAAAAGGGTGAAAAAATAGAAGCTAGAGGAAAATTAGAAAAAGTTACGAATAGAAAAACAGGAAAAGAGAGTTATAGGATTCTTATCGGTTCTCTTGATGCAAATGGGGAAGACTACATAAAGCCTATAAATTTATCAGCAGGGAAATAATGGATAGATAAATATTCCAACTAAGAATAAGAGCATTTTGGGATCTCTATGGATATTGGTTCTTCCATCAATACAGTTCTCGTCGCAGGTGTCAATACCAGACCAATTGTAGAATCAGCAAAGCAAATGGGCTTCAAAGTTATTGC
>CAYTEI010000165.1:872-1553 GCA_964436705.1 uncultured Thermococci archaeon | reverse complement strand
CTCTGGTTCACCTTGATCTGATTTATTGGAGGTCATTTTATCACTTTGATCTTGAAATTAATTGTGTGTTAAATGAAGAATCGGTGGTTTTTATATCCTAGTAATAGTTGTAAACAGAATAGTATAATGTCGGTTCTCTTGGTTTTTTTATTCTTTACCCAATTTCAATTATTATAATTATCGGTTATTTTTCCTAATGTATGTATGTTTTTCATTGTTTATATTAAGGAGTTTAATAGGTTTGTGTATTTAACTTATCAAGTAGAGTAATTTTGATCTTCGAACCTATTTCTTAGTAGTTCGTTCTTTTTCCCTTCTTCTTCAAAGTGGATCTTTTTAAAACACCAAAAAATAATAACATCCCCCATCTCATTATATGTGAGGTGGGAAATTGTCGAGAATGAAGAGTTACAAGGATATCATGATCGAGATCATGGAGGATTACAATAAAGATCCTGACGGATGGACCTTCTTAGTGGATGATGGAGACTCAAAAACTGGAAGAAATAAAATGTATTTTTCGAATAATAAAGATACTTGGTATGTAGAAACCTATCGGTATAATCCTCATAAGTTGAAAGGAAAAGGCATAAAGTTTGAAGACACGGACATTTCAGAAGAAGTTGATCCCTCTATAAGCTCAGGAATAAGACCCTTAACTGAAGAAAAACTTCGAGAATT
>CAYTEI010000165.1:0-862 GCA_964436705.1 uncultured Thermococci archaeon | reverse complement strand
GTAAGAAGGAGATCCAAGAAATTATGAATAACTCTCCGAAGAGTCGAGATGAATTGGAAGAGTGGGATGAAGCTAATGGATTGCTTGGGCCCTTTTATAGATCGGATAAGCTTGATTTAGGAAGCCTATCAAAATCTCAAAAAGAGATACAGAAAAAAATGCAAAAAGAAGTGGATAAACTAGAAAATAAAGAGTTATCGTATATTAGGTAAGTGAGTCAATATCAAGAAGAGTCCAATTTCCACCCTGAACCGTTATTAAGTTTTTCTCATGTTCTTTGATTACTTTTCTAATAGTTTGATTTTTCTCTAAGTTCAGTAGGTCTTCATAGACTTCCTCTGAAAAAATTACTGGATGACCTAATTTCCCCTAATATACTGGACTTATAATTCTTCCTTCTTTGGATTTTGCCTTGTTTATGAGTTCATTTAGGAACTTCGTATCAAGGAAGGGTTGGTCACCAAGAGTCAATAATATTGCTTCAGAGTCCAATGCTTCTTTTAGGCCAACTTGAAACGACTGAGTGAATCCTTTATTAAAATTATCTATTTCCACAATTTTAATCCGGTTATTGTTACCAATTCTTTCTTTGATTCTTTCTGGTTTATATCCTAGGACTAATATAATCTCATCTACCTTTGAAGAATTTAGAACTCCTAATACGTGTTCTATTACGGTTTTTGATCCTAATTTCATCAATAGTTTATCTTTTTCTTTTACTTCACCCGCTGCTAGTACTATTGCAGTTATCTTCTGTGAATCAAGGAGGTTATCTACATGATTCAATGCTTCTTTTTTATTTTCTCTGATTTTTTTAATTTTTTTGTCAATGTATTTTTCTAGATATTTCTTTGGTTTGTTT
>CAYTEI010000164.1:400-1570 GCA_964436705.1 uncultured Thermococci archaeon | reverse complement strand
TACTATGTCAACCATTTCTTCCGCTGTTACCACCACAGCATTTCCCTCTTCGATATTGCGATTTATTCCTGAAACTGATTTATTAACTTCTTTTTTAGACATTATATAGACCCTGTTAATGTATAATCATTCAAAGCTGTTGCTATATTCCTTTATTGAACCTTTTATTTTATTATTAGATCATTATAGTGAACACGTAAGTCAGGCTAAAAGCTTTAATTTATGTTTGATAAAAGTAGATTATCATGGAAAGTATACTTATTGCTGTAGATGGTTCTCAGTATAGTGAAATGGCTGTAGATCAAGGATTGGAGTTAGCAGAAAAGTTTGAGGCAGATGTTACTTTTCTTAATGTTGTTTCTAGCTATGGTTATGCTGGGGAAGTTCTGGAAGAAGCAATTGAAAATGAGGTATCTTCGGCAAAAGAACTCGTCTCGAGCTTTGAAGAAGAAGCAGAGGAAATGAATGTGGAGGCGGAAACTGAAGTTATAAAGGATTCAAGCGCTGCCAATGGGATTGTAGGATATGCTAAGGAACATGAGTTTGACTTAATAGTTGTTGGTGCTAGAGGAAAGTCAGGTCTAGAGACAATTCAGTTAGGGTCAGTTTCTGAGGCAGTGGTTAAAAGGTCGGAAACTCCTGTACTGGTTTACCGCTGATTTCTAGATATTTAGCAAAAAAAAAAAGTGAGTTTAAAGTTATATTCTTCACATGGCTGTCCTCGATGTAGTCATATGAAAAAAATTCTAGAAAAGCTTGATGTAGAGTACGATGAGCTTGACATTGATAAAAATCCAGAATATCGGAGCGAATTGGAAGAAAAGATAGAAGATTCAAACAGGATTCCGGTTTTAGAGAAGGATGGGGAGATAATACACGTTGGGGCCTGTAAGAAAGAGGAAATTGCTGAAAAGTTGGGCGAATCTTAGTTAAATAGCCTGTTCCTTTTCACTTTCAGGGTATGAAATTTTCCAAATTTTCTAAAATTATTTACGTCCTAAACATGATGTGAAGAATGTAGGTGTTATGATTGAGTAAGGAATCTGTAGATGATCTATTCGACGCTCTTTATAGATTGACAGATTTAAGAGGCATCTTTAGGAAAACTAGTCCTAATCATGATCTTGACGAAGAACAGGCGGACGAGGTGGAGGAGATAATCGATGATGT
>CAYTEI010000164.1:0-379 GCA_964436705.1 uncultured Thermococci archaeon | reverse complement strand
GGATATGTTGAAATGATAGGTAATGATTTAGATACTAGAGCAAGGGATGAATTGTTTATTAATGTAAATCCTATACAAGCGGCGGGAAGATTGACCCCTGAGGCTATGAAAGCTATGATTTCTTATGGAGATGGATATTCTACTTGTGATTGGTGTACTAAACCTTTTAGGTTAGATAAGATTGACAAACCTCCGATTGCGAAGTTCCACTCCGATTTAGAAGATTTTACTGGGATGGATGAAGTCAGATTGGTTCCAGGGGCTAGAAGAGGTTTTGAAGCTGTTGTTTCGAGTCTAATTGATGAAGGTGATATGGTTTTGGTTTCTTCGGTTTCCCATTATACTGAGTTTTTATCTATAGAGAAAGCAGGTGGTGAAG
>CAYTEI010000163.1:0-1575 GCA_964436705.1 uncultured Thermococci archaeon | reverse complement strand
TTGTTTTAAAAGATAAAAAAAAAAAAAAAAAAAAAAGGACTAAAAGCCAAAAGGAGGATGATATAGATGGACACAACTAAAACTAAAATCAAGACCACGATTGTTGAACCCGGCGATAATATGCCGTGTCACGAAAGTCGAATAATAAATACGAAAGAAAGAATGACAGGAAAACTTAAAATCTGGTATTTCGTACACGACGAGTGATTATTATGAAAATAGATAAATCTATCAAGGTAAACGATTTCCCAAAACTTCATAGTCCTTTCGTGAGAAAGGAGAAAACCCTTGATAGTGGTGAAGAAGCTTATGTAGTAACACCAGAAATTAACGAAGGATTTGAGTGGGTATTCGAAGAAGCAGAGAAAGTAATAGCCTGTGAAAAGCTAGATGGATGTTTCAATTATAGAACAACTATTGAAACTTCAGAAGGTTCTATTCCAATTGGAAAAATAGTTAATCAGGAATTGGATGTCGATGTTTTGACCTTCAATCAAGAGGATGATATCTGTGAGTTTAAACCTATTGAGAAATATCATAAGAAAGAATTCAATAAAGAATGGGTAAAGTTGAAGGTTATGTTGCCTTATAGAGGGGGTAATAAGAGAGCTATCACTTGTACAAGAGATCATATGATTTATACTCAGGATGGGTTCAAGGAGGCGAGAGATATAACCACTAATGATGATGTTTTTTGTTACTCACACAGTTTTTCTGAGGTTCTGAAACAAATTACACTGGGTAGTGTTATTGGAGACGGACATATTGAACTACAGAAACATAGCAATCCTACCCTAAAATTTGCACACGGCAAGGATCAATTTGAATACCTTAACTTTAAAGCTGATTTATTTGGTGATTTAAAAGGCAATATAAGAGATCTTGGTAGGGGTGGTTTTGAAAATAGTAAGAACAGAAAGGAGGTTCGTATAAAAACTACTCCCATCTTGTGTGAATTTCTCAATAAATATTGCATTCGCAACGACAAAAAATATATAACAGAAGATTTATGTGATATTTTAAACCCTCTTGGTCTTGCTATATGGTATTTAGATGATGGTTCACTGCTCAAAGGAAATGATGGTCAAGAACCAAGAGTAAGTTTTTCAACAAATTCTTTCTCTAATAAGGAGTGTGAAAACTTATCTTCGATGCTGGAAGATAGATTTAATATCAGTAATAGAGTTGTGGATTATGGAGAGGGAAATCGTGTTGAACTATATTCAGATTCCACAAAAAAGTTTTTTGAGCTAATTTGGATGTATGTCCCCAAGTGTATGGATTACAAATTACCAAAAGAATATCAAGATACCTGTTGTTGTTTGGATGGTAATATTCCCAATAGTTTCAAGACTTTGAGAAAGGCTGAAATAATAGAGATTACTCAACCACCAGAATACGATAAAAGTTCTTATATGTTTGATTTATCTGTTAAGGATAACAATAATTATTTTGCGAGTGGAATTTTAGTTCACAATTCTAATATGTCAGTAGTAATGAAAGATGGGAAGCCCGATATGATATTTGCAAGATTGGGACCCAATAAGATAAATAGGATACCCATCTTCTCAAAGA
>CAYTEI010000162.1:964-1634 GCA_964436705.1 uncultured Thermococci archaeon | reverse complement strand
AAGAATTCTTAAAAAAGATTTAAACTTCAATAACTATTCGCCAAACAAGAAAGATTTATAGATAGAATAGATATAGGATCGGAAGATAATTCATTGTATACCAAATTCTTACATCCTCTTATGAGGAAAGGGGTTAATCACCTTATAATGGATAATCTGTGTGGAAAAAAAATTGAATACTCGTATTTGGTAGTTAATCTTTTCTTAGAAGGTATTTCCATCCGGGTATATATTTAATCTTTTTATCATCGATTTTTTCTGTGTCTTTAAGGTTTCTTGTGATAACAATTCCTTTATTAACATTGAATTTGTTCATGAATTTTAGGAGGCCGGAATACTCTTTTTTATTCTTGTACTTAACTTCAATCGGTAGTAGATCATCATTCTCTCTGAGTACTATGTCTACTTCATCCTTTCTTGAATTTCTCCAGAAGTATTCGGCCTCTAATCTTGAAGCCATAAGGCTCTCAAATGCTTTTGATCTGGTAATACGATCATCATTTCTTATTAGTGCAAGTGATGGAATGTTGAGATGATACTTCTTTAATTTTCTTTCTCTTTTCCGACCGCTTTCAGAGTAATTATATGCTTTTCGAATTAAATATGTCATCTCTAAATACTTTAGGTACTTAGAAACCGTTTGCCTAGATAAATCTAGATCGTTGGACAG
>CAYTEI010000162.1:0-954 GCA_964436705.1 uncultured Thermococci archaeon | reverse complement strand
TCAATTGGGATGGTTCATCGATTAAGATGTTCATAATAGATTCTAGATCGGCAGGATTTCTTATGGGGAAGATATTGGGGATATCTCTGAAAATTATTCTTTCCATCACTGATTCCTCTAAGTACCTTTGGATGTAGTTTTCATCTAGGTTGGGTGTGATAGCAAGTTCTGGGAATCCGCTTGTATCCATGTATCCTTTGAAGGCTTTTTTGATCTCTTTCTCGTATAGGTCCGGTCGGTCAGGATCTATATCCAATTCTTTGAATTGTAAGTACTCTTTGAAACTTAGATTCTTTAATCGGAAGTCAAAGATTCTACCGGCAAGGCTTTCCTTGCTCTTTTTGAAGAATAGTGATTCGGAACCTGATACGAAGATCTTAACGGCTTCATGGTTGTCATACACTCTTTTGATTTTGTCGGTCCAGTTCTCTAGTTTCTGTACCTCGTCTAAGAAGATGAAGGTTTCTTCTTGGTTGATGTTTTGTTCTTGTAGTTTTTCGTACTCTTCGATTATTTCCATGATCTCTGCATTGGAGTGGTTATCGAAGGAGAAGTACATTATCTTGCTGGGGTCTTGGTTGTTTAGGAGTTGATTGATTATTCGGTGTAGGAGATAGGTTTTGCCGCTTCTTCTCATTCCAGTTATTGATATTATTTGGTTTTTGTCTATGTATTTCTTTATTTCTTTTTCTAGTTTTCTTTTCTTAGGATTTTTGTTGGTTTGGTTTTTCCACCATGGGTTTGTTTCTATGAGGGATTTTCTAATTCTTTGATTCATGTTAGATCACTTTAACATATTCTGTTAATTTATGTTAATTAAGATTAACAAGTTTTTAAGGTCTTCGATAGAAAGTAAAATCCTCCACACCAAGAAATCACAAATCCATTAAAACAACTCCATCACTAAAACTCCACCACAAAATAAAGTATAAAACTTTAAAGCCTCAACTATGA
>CAYTEI010000161.1:0-1650 GCA_964436705.1 uncultured Thermococci archaeon | reverse complement strand
ATCTGTGCTCCTTTTTCCAATATCTTTTTTCTATTGTTTTCGACGTCCATGTGCTGGCTTCCTTTCAATCTGTTATCACAGTGGGCGAGAATCGAGTCTGATGTGGACGATCCGCAGTCAACAAGAAAGAGGTGGTTAAAGTTTCAAATTGGTTTGAGGTCTGAAAAGATTAAGGTTATTTATCTTATGATTTTTTCATTCTAGTCGAGCCTGGAATTCGTTAAAGCTTAAAAATATTGATTTCGTTTTTTTCGAAGGTGTTCTTATATGGAAGAGATTAGTAGTTTTGACACTCCTAAAATTGTGTTTGGATTTGACTCTATTAATGAACTCTGGGAAATTTGTGAAGATTCAGATGTATATATAATTACTGATCCTGGAGTAGTTGAAGCAGGTATTTCAGAGAAGATTGAAGCACCTATTCAAGAGTTTAATGGTCATGTTGAAGTTTTTGATGAAGTCCAGCCTGAGCCCCTTATCAAAACTTGTGAAAAAGCTGTGGAAAATGCACATGGAAAAGAATTTGATGTTGTCATAGGCCTAGGGGGAGGTAGTTCTCTAGATGTTGCCAAAGTTACTTCTACTGCAATGAAGTCCGAAATTGATTTGAGAAAGGCTATAAACGAGAGAGATTTTCAGGGAGAGGGGACCGATCTAGTCTTGATTCCGACCACCGCTGGTACTGGGAGTGAGGTGACCGATGTTGCTGTGCTTGCGGATGACGAAGAGGGACACATAAAGAAAGCTGTTTATCATGAAAGCCTTATGGCCGATTATGCGATAGTAGATCCCGAATTAACCTTCACCTTACCTCAACAGTTAACAGCGACTACGGGAATAGATGCCCTGGTTCACGCCATAGAAGCTTACACAACCAAATCCTCTAATCTAATGACCGATACCCTTGCAGAAAAAGCGATCGACCTAATTTCTTCCAACCTAAAAACAGCGTATTATGATGGTCAGGACCGAACCAGTAGATATAACATGTCTTTAGCGGCGACGATGGCTGGTCTAGCTTTTATCAATAGTGGTTTGGGTGCTGTTCATGCTTTGTCCTATCCTATAGGGATTGAGTTTGGAATGGGTCATGGCGAAGCAAATGCTCTAGTTCTCCCCCACGTGGTGGAATATAACGTTCCTTCCGAGATTGATAAATATGCAAAAATTGCCCAACTTATGGGTGTAGAAAGTGGAGATCTATCCAGAAAAGAGTTAGCGTATAAGTCTGTGGAGGAAATTAAGGAATTGGAAAAAGATTTAAACATTTATCGAGATCTAAGAGATGTAGGTGTTTCGAAAGAAGATTTTGATGATTTCGCAGACATTGCCCTAGAATATTCGAACCATAATATTGAAGCGAATCCAAGGACTCTTTCTAAGGAAGATTTAATAAAAATCTACGAACTGGGCTATTGAATATATTTTTTAGAAATATTAGTCAAAAATAGAATCGGGTGGCTTTATGAGCGAGCTTAAGTATTCTATCCAGAAACATGATGCTTCTACTCTCCACTACGATTTGAGGCTTGAAAAAGACGGAGTGCTGAAGAGCTGGGCCATACCAAAAGGTCCGTCAGAGGATCCTTCTGACAAAAGGCTCGCTATACAGACCGAGGATCATCCTATAGATTACGCTTTCTTTGAAGG
>CAYTEI010000160.1:996-1661 GCA_964436705.1 uncultured Thermococci archaeon | reverse complement strand
TAATCAAAATGTACAACAACCTACACAACAACCTAATCAAAATGTACAACAACCTACACAACAACCTAATCAAAATGTACAACAACCTGCACAAAACACACAACAACCTAATCCATCAAATGTTTTATCTAGTTTTATGCAGTCATTCAAAAATAATTATGATATTAATCTAACTATAAATATAAATGAAAAAATAGTTGAACCAGAATTTATTAAGATGATTTCTAACAATGTAAAAGGTGATATCATTCAAGAATATTCCAATTTATTTTTAGATAAAATTTTATATGATCCAGAGGAATTAAAGAAAGATATTTATATTCAATTATATAAAAAAGTTTATGGTGAAGAACCAAAAATGAAAGAAGAAAAAGGAGAAGAAAAAGGAGAAGAAAAAGGAGAAGAAAATAAAAATAAAGGAAAAGAACAAGTTAAAAAAGAAAAAAACAATAAAAACCAATCTTCTTACCAAGAAAAAGAAAAGAATAATAATGAATCTAATTTTATCAGAGGTAAGAAAACAAAAAGTGGAAAACAAAAATATAAATATGTAAATGAAAAAGGTAATACTATTGAATGTTTACCTGAAACTGCAAATAAAAAAGGTTATAAGCTTTTAAAAAAATAAAAATATAAATGTCAGAAAAAATAGACCAACATTATAT
>CAYTEI010000160.1:0-986 GCA_964436705.1 uncultured Thermococci archaeon | reverse complement strand
TAGAGATATTATAATGAAACTGAATAAAGCGATAGAGGAATATGAAGAGTAAAGAACTGGAGAAGAAATTAGTTTCTTTACATGGTAAGATTGGAGATTTTAGGATCAAAGCAAAAGAAATAAGAAGGGAATATCTTAATTATACTAAAAACATTAAATTAGATGAAGAAAAATTGAGAAAATATAAGGATGAAATTAATGAATTATTAAAAAATGGCGATGAAATTAATGAAAATTATGAAAATAAAAATAGTGAATTATATAAAAGAGAAATGAGTAAAGTAGTTGATGAATTAGATGAAAAAGTAAAAGCAGTACAAAATAATTTAAAACCATACAGAAAAAAGATAAATCAATTAGAAAAGCAATCTGATATATTATATGATACAATTAGAGAAAAATATCCTAATTTATCAAAAGAAGAAATACAAAGACAAATTAAAGAACAATTAGAAGAATGAAAGATGAATATTTAGATTTTGCAATTAATCAAATAGAAAATGGAATAAAAGAAAATAAACAATATATATATGTAGGTTGGATAGAAGAAGTCAATAAAGAAATTGACCTCAACATCCCCATGATTGTAATTCCTGAATTTATAGAAACATTAAAAGAATATGCTATAGAAGAAGAAAAATATGAATATATTCGTTCTTCACAAAGACCCTCGTAAAGCGGCGAAGATGCAGTGCGACCAGCATATAGTTAAGATGCCTCTGGAAACAGCTCAGATGCTCAGCACAGCACACCGGGTCCTGGGAACAGATGCAGATAAAGATAAGATATACGGAAAGACACATGTAAACCATCCGTGTACCAAATGGGTGAGGGAAAACTCCGCTAACTACAGATGGTCCTTCGAACACTTCAAAGCACTTTTAAAAGAATTTGAAAATAGATACGGCAAAGAGCATGGATGTAAAAAACTGACAGACCCTCTGAAAAAACTTCCGAACTTCCCTGAAGATAAAATAACGGATGAA
>CAYTEI010000159.1:0-1776 GCA_964436705.1 uncultured Thermococci archaeon | reverse complement strand
GAAGTAGATATTGTTTCTATAATTAAACAGCAAATGGATAATTGGGAAGATGAAGCAGAAGAAGAGGGAATTGAAATTAAAAATCAATTTTCAGAAGCTAGTTGCGAAGTCAAAGGAGGATCTCTACTAGTTAGAGTTTTATCAAACGTTGTAGAAAACTCTATCCAACACTCCCAAGGAACAAAAATAGAAATTAAAATAAATAAAGAAAAAAACAAAGACCAAATCACTTGCAGTATAGAGGATGACGGAACTGGACTATCAGACGAAGAAAAAAACCAAGTATTCAACAAAGGATATACAACAGACGAAGAGAAAGGTACAGGACTCGGAATGTACCTAGTGAAAACGATAATAGAGATATACAGAGGATCAATAGAGGTAATGGACTCAGAACTTGGCGGAGCAAGATTCGAAATACATCTGCAAAAAGCTTGAAACTACTATTTACATTTTTTTCTTTAAAACGACAATTTCTAGTAAATACTATAGAATTTTTTAAGGAAACCCTTTCTGGTTTATCTATTAAGTTTTATTAGGCTAATCTGTCTATAACTCTAATGATCTCCCTGTTTAATCTTTTACTGAATAAGAAATTATCAATATTAAAAAAAAATGTAATAAAAAACTCAAGCAAGAAACAAGAAATAATAAAAATTATTCCAGTTTTTTATCACTCTAGAGCGGTTAAGCTTTCTAAGATAAGTAAATTATTCTTCTAAAAGTCTTCACTAGAAAAAATAGACATGACCTAAAAGATCTGGCAACCTTACAATTTGACCTTATTATAAACCAACTATTTCCTAATTTCAGATCCAAATTCCTAAATATAATCATATGTTAATTTCAACAGTAATTAACTTCATCCCAACTTCACTTCGAGGGTTCAAAATGAAGAAAACAAAACATCAAAATCAAAAAATTAAATTACTATTAGTAGATGATGAATCAGGCTTCTTAGAACAAGAAAAGATATTTCTACAAAAAGAAAATAAGCTCTTTGATACAGAAACCGTTATATCCGGTGAAAAAGCTCTAAAGAAAATAAAAAATAATGATTTTGATTGTATTGTTTCTGATTATCAGATGCCAAAAGTGGACGGTTTAGATCTTCTTGAAGAAATAAGAAATCAGGACATAGATATTCCATTCATTATGTTCACTGGAAAAGGTAGGGAAGAGGTGGCTATCGAAGCACTTAATCTTGGAGCTGACAGATATCTTCAGAAGAGAGGCGCCCCCAAATCCCAATTTAAAGTACTCGCTGAAGCAATTGAACAAGAATTTAAACATTGGATTTCCGAGAGAAGAATCGAAGAGTCTAAAAAACGATATAAATCCCTATTTGAGAGCTCGCCTGTAATAATCTGGGAAGAAGATTTCTCCGAGTTAAAAAGCTACTTGAATGATCTTAAGAAGGAAGTAAATGACTTAAGATCTTATTTTGAGGAAAATCCTAATGAATTGGATAATTGTTTGGACAAGATTAAAGTTTTTGATGTTAATGAAAATGCCTTAGATTTTTTTGGTGCTAATTCTAAAGATGAATTGATCAATAATTTTAATTATTTATTTTCTCCTGAATCGAGGGATGTATTAATTGATGAGATGTTAGCAGTTGCGAATGATGAAACTTATTTTAGAGCCGAGAAAAAGAGTAGAACTCTTGATGGAGATAAAAAAGATGTAATCTTTGAATTAAGGGTTCCAGATGAATATAAACACAATTACTCCAGAGTTTTTATTAGTAACGTGGATATAACTCAGAGAAAAAAT
>CAYTEI010000158.1:0-1854 GCA_964436705.1 uncultured Thermococci archaeon | reverse complement strand
GGCAGTTGGTTGGGAGTCTGCCGTTGAACAAAAAGCGATCCCATGCCTTTTGAGGTAATGGCTAAAGCCTCAGACCAGCATCGAGAGGTGTTAGGTAAGCTCGAAAACTAGTAGAGTGTAGTGGTAGTGTGGAGCTGCCGAGGAGAATAAGGGAACCATTACGAGTTAGTATACGACACTATTTGTGTCTAATCCAGTCTTCTCCCAGAGCTTGAGTTCCGTGTTGATCAGGTGTATGAGATAAGCCTGATGGAAAAGCAAACTCCCTTTGGATAAGGCTCACATGGAAGCCCCCTCTTCCTCACGAACGAATGTGAGTAAGGTAGGGGTCACTTCACCCTTCGATTAACCATATGTTAGGATTATAATTTTGTTGATTCCGTAGATTGAGGTTTTCAAAAATATTTAATATCTTGAGTTATATATTTGATTAGATTAATATGATGGTGAAATGTTCGAGGTGTGGAGCAGAATTCGACAAAGAGAGTAACGAAGAAAGAAATTACTGTGATGATTGCGAAGAAAAATTTCAAGAAGTACTAGAAAATGGCGGATTTAGAGTCCGAAGAAGGTATGGAAATAAGGAATATCGAAAATATCCATATGTTATTGATAGGACTTATAATCTGGAAAGAGGTAGTGTTAAGCATGATTATAAAGATCCAATAAAAGCACTTGCTGCAGCCAAAAAATTACAAGATTTAAATAACGTAGATGTACTTTATGTGGATCAGAGAAATATGTATAAATGGGTTCTAGATAATTACCTAAAACAGCATCCAGACATACAGGAGGAAGTAAGGGAAAAAGAGAAGGAAATTGAAATTCAATAAAATAGATAGTATTTATGAGATATGTTAATAGTATAATTTTTAGTTTTGGTTTCTTGACCGGATTTATAGCCTTTCTTAAATTTTTCCTTGGCTCAAAAATATAATTTAATTTATATAATTTTTTTCTGGATGATATTGAAGAAATGGTAATGTTTTGGTTTATTATTTTTAGAATAAATTTGGAAGATTATAAAAGGAAAGTAAGATAAATTTTATTGATTAATGATAATGAAGTCATTAATTAAGACTATACTTTTTGGACGTTGGTTGCTTTTGGTCCTCGATCGCCTTCTTCGGCTATGAATTCTACGTCATCGTCTTCTTGTAGTCTTGAGCCGTTGTTTATTTCGTTTTTGTGAACGAAATGATCGTCTTCCCCATTGACTTCGATGAATCCGAAGTTCTTACGTGGGTTGAACCATTTGACTGTACCTTTCATGAATACTCACCTCGTTGTTTTAAATAGTTCCTGTAGAAAAGCTGCAAACTGTTCCTTAGGACTATTTATAGATGAGACCCCACCCTTATAAAGGTTTTGTAAATTTTTCTTCTAAAGTTTTTAAAAAATAAAGATTGATTCAAAATCATCCCATATGATATTATGAATTAAAGGAAGTATTATATTAGATTAAAGAAGTCTGGGAAATATCACGACACAATGGATCTATGGGTGAAAGTCTGTTGTTTTCCTTGAGAAATAAAAATTTGTTTTAATTTTCATAAATATTAAAAGAAGAAAGTATCTAAATAAAAATTAAAGACAAATTTTATCTAACCAGCTTGATGCTGATTGTTGAGACGTTTTTGGTGTCTTCGCCTTCTTCTTCAGGTTCTATTTCTTCGGTGCCAATGTCTATACTTTCTAGATCGACATCTGGCAGGAATCTGTTCCTAGTTATTTCTGCTGCGTCAACTGCTCTACTTATAGCTCTACCACGTGCTTTCAAGTTTACCATATTGGTGTCCCCTTCGTTGAATTGAGTCATAACAGCTGTTACATAGTTCATAACTTGCTTGTTTC
>CAYTEI010000157.1:1458-1857 GCA_964436705.1 uncultured Thermococci archaeon | reverse complement strand
TAGGGACCGAAATAACGCCTGAAAAAGTTATACTATCTGCATTAGTCGTCACAATCACTTATCTTGTTTCGAAATATTTGATTGTGGCAATCATAAATAAGATATTGAAATGGTCCGGTACAGAAAAAGAAGATAGATCTACACTCCTTAAAATTGTCCATGCTTTCATTATTCTAGGCGGTTTTTATGGCGCTATTAGGGTATTAGGTCTTGAAACCGGTGCAATTATCTCGATTTCGCTAATAAACGTTCTTGGAACAACCATTACAGTAGCAGACATCATTTCATTTATCTTGACCATATTTTTCTCATACCTACTTTCAAAGTTCATCATCCAACCAGCACTAAACAAAATAATGAAAGAAGGTGGAGTAAAAAGAAAGAATCGCGGTTCAGCTC
>CAYTEI010000157.1:0-1420 GCA_964436705.1 uncultured Thermococci archaeon | reverse complement strand
ATATTTCTAGGAATCTATATCGGGGTTAATATCCTTGGTGTTCAGCTCACCTCTTTACTAGCTGTGGCGGGTGTGGCGGGTATTGTTCTCGGATTTGGTCTCCAGCCAATAATATCAAATCTGGTTTCAGGACTTCTTTTGATGGGGGAGAGAACTGTAAGAGTCGGTGATTGGGTCGAATTTGATGGTATGTATGGTGTAGTAATTGATACTGGCATTAGGGCTTCTACAATAAGAACTCTAGATAACGAACATTTACTAATACCAAATAGTTCTTTTGTTCAGTCTCCTTTCACTAACTATTCCCACCAAGATACTAGAATACGTACTTCAACATCAGTAGGTGTTAAGTATGGAACTGATGTAGAAAAGGTTAAGTTAAACTTTGGTGAACCCAATGAGGAACCCATATTGCTGAGGAAAATGATGAAGTGCTGGAAATGCCGGAACCTAAGGTCTTTTTCAAAGAATTTGGAGATTCTGCTCTAAACTTTAGACTTGCTTGTTGGATAAGCGATCCAAAGTTCCGGCAAGAGGTAAAGAGTGAATTAAATTTCGAGATTAATAAGAGGTTTAAAGAAGAAGGTATCACAATTCCATTCCCCCAGCAGGATGTCCATCTTAAGACAGGCACTGATATGACGGAAAAACAGATAGAAGAAGAGGAAAATCTCTAGACGATTTATACAGAATGGGGGAACCATAAGCTGTTTTTAGCATGGAATTTCTATACAAGTAGGAAGGAAAGGAATGTTAGGATTTTTC
Source organism: uncultured Thermococci archaeon (assembly GCA_964436705.1). Classification (GTDB taxonomy): domain Archaea; phylum Methanobacteriota_B; class Thermococci; order Thermococcales; family CAYNOZ01; genus CAYNOZ01. The sequence goes on along the minus strand of CAYTEI010000157.1, from coordinate 655 downwards.
AATCACAAATTAGGGCATGAAGTCGTAAAAAAACTCTCTAACTACATTAAAAATAGTCAAGAAGATAGAGATGTTGGAAATGCGAATCGATTTGATTCCTTGAATGATATTCTTCTTCTTTTGGTTGCAATTCTTATCCTAATTGTTAGCATTCTTTTATTATTTGATTAATTTTTATACCTACTTTTACAGGTAGTTAATTCCAAAATTTTAGTGATGAGTAATTGATATTTGTTAATAATATTAAGATTCTTTAACAAGGGTTCATTTTTGTCATGATTGTTTTCTATAGGAAGATAGAAATTTCTATTTTTCAAAACTAAGAATTGGGAAATTCTTTCTAAGGCATGTAATATTGCATTGCTATTAATTAAGTTAACAATAGAAGGAAAAAGGTAGAGAGCGTTATGCAGAGACCATACCATAGACTATTATGATTATAGCGATAATTGCTAGAATTATTGAAGTTGCCATTACTGGATCAGTTAAGCTTCTGGGTTCGCCCCATGCTTCTTCTTTTTCTTTAGGTTTTGCTTCTTCAGCTTCGGTTCCAGTTCCTAATATTCCTGCTTCACCAGCTTCCTCTAATATTTCTGGATGCTCTCTTTTTGCATGTGCCATTAGTACATCTTTACTCCCATACTCTCTTCCACAA
>CAYTEI010000156.1:495-1863 GCA_964436705.1 uncultured Thermococci archaeon | reverse complement strand
CTCTTCTATGTCCCCCTCCATCTTATCAGGTATTTTAACTGGCCTAGTCCTCAAAAATATCACCAAGTAACAATAAGTAATACAATATACATTACTTACGGTGTAGATCACTCCTAGATCTAAATCTTCCTAAGAAACCCGATCCATAACTAGATCTCCAACACCAATAATCACACAACAAGAAAACTAAAACAATAAACATCTACTTCAACAATCTACAGAGAAAAGAATAATTCCTCTTCCCTTCTCTTCACTAACGATTATTCTATCCGTTTCTTCTATTGATTAGTTACGTGAAATTTTGATTTGGTTGATCTTCTTCTTTGAGAGGGATAGCATTCTTTGATCATCGGTGAGTAATATGGCATCATTTCCCTGGCAAAGAACAATCAAACTACTATCCACGTAACTTAAAGAAGAGTGATTATTCTGAATTTTTTTAATGTATTTTATGTCATTAACTGTTTCGATATGGATCCATTCGTTTAGAGCTTTTGAGAGAGGGTTTATAATTGATGAGTTCTCGGATTCGATAGCTTCTTCAACTACTCCAGAAGTGATCCAGATTCCGGTGAACTCTTTTAAAAGACCAAGTCTATCTATCTTAGCAAGAGAACTAATTATAGAGGTATCAACAACGATCAAGATACCAACTCTTCTAAATCATCAGTATCCTTCTTTTCTCCTTTTCTACCTCTTTTCAGTACTCCTTCATCTTTCAGTATCGATTTCATTGTTTCATAATCAGTGCCAGCTATTTCAGCTGCCCTAGATATCGTTATCTTATCCTTTTTATAGAGTTCTATAGCACTCACTAATCTCATCTCATTCTTCCTCGTGAAAAAAGAACGTATAGCTTCTCTAACCAGTTCAGATCTGTTCTCATAGTACCCACTCTCTATCAAAGCCTGTATCTCCTCATCCATCTTCTCCGGCAAACTCACAGAAACCACAAAAAACACCACCAATAAATACTAACAATAAACATTTATCAATCTTTCTAAACAATAAACCACATCAAACAATAAAAAATGGTACCTAGTTTCCATTACCCAGCAAACTTAATCACAATAAAAACCATAAATTCCCCTTCCCTAATCCTTCCAAGCAATTATCCCCCTAAATCCTTTTAATAAGACCAAATATGATCTTCCTTGAATATTAGGTTTTGTTCTGATTCGAAAAGTTCTCCATATTCGCTTACCAAGATTATAATCTTCCTAGAGTTGAAAAATCTCTTAAAGTATTGCTAGTCCTTTCTTTGGTGTTTGATTTACTGTATTCCAATCCGTGGTTAGAGATTTATTTTGTTGGTGTGGTTGGGATCAAAGGAGTTACAAAAATTATAATCGTAATAATTATCATCAT
>CAYTEI010000156.1:0-485 GCA_964436705.1 uncultured Thermococci archaeon | reverse complement strand
AGGAAGACAAACCAAAATATTCAGTTAGGGAATCCTACGATCACAACTCTTAGGTCTTATGAGTAAATATGTATTCATATGAGTAAAAAAATGCTCAAAAAAACCTAGAAACACTACGAAAAATGAAAAACACAGAGATCAGTTACACAGATAAGATGCCATTAAGAGGGACTATAACAGATAAAGAAGCGGTGCTAAACGTAAGGGAAAAAGAAACCAGTAATTTACTGAGGGACTGCATCTACACTAACCATGAATCCTTCATTGAAGCAATGAACATCTACTTTAACAACCTATGGAGAAAGTGTGAATGATCCTTGTTGGTAATATTTGTTTTAGTTTAGGTTCTTGGTTTGTGGTGGACAAATTTTTGGATTCCTTTATTTTTTGGATGGGTTTTTTGTTTGGTGGGGATCCTTATTTATTCTGAATTAGTCTATTTTAGATTAGTCTAATCTTGAATAGAAAGTTTTTTATGGTGGGAA
>CAYTEI010000155.1:0-1956 GCA_964436705.1 uncultured Thermococci archaeon | reverse complement strand
GAATCTTATGAGTAATAACGCACTTTAAATATCGATGCGGCTGGAAAAGTATTTTATATAAGAGATATCGATAAGAATACTGTAAAAACGGTGGAATAAATAAGTAAACATTTCAAAAATTTTAATAGTTTTTATAAGTTTTTTTGTTTCTAAGTTTTGTTAGGATATTTGTTTCCCCTCCTTCTCTTTTTTTAGGGTTGATTATTTGTATTGGTTGTCTTATTCTTGGTTTTTGTCTGTAAGATGTTAATTAAAGGAGAAATAAGATAATTGATCTTGAAAAGGTAAGAATAAGTTTAAATGTAATCCGTCTTGGTCCTATTCAATATCATTTTTGTTCCATTCTTCTCTTAGTAGGCCTAATCTTGTTTTGTCCACGTATTCTCCTTTCATATAGGCATGTTCTCTAAGGGTTCCTTCTTGTTTGAAACCTATTTTCTTTAAAAGTCCTAAAGATTTATCATTGAACTCATAAACCCGAGCCCAAATTTTATGTAAATTCAGTTCATTGAAACCATATTCAACCGCTAATTTAGCGAATTCGGTTCCTATACAATTAGAGTGATAGTTAACGTCTATATGAAAACCTATTTCAGCAACTCTAGACTTAATATCAGTGATATCAAGCTCTAGGACGCCAATAATTTTCTGGTCTTCTTTATGATAAATGACTAATGGGATTTTTGAGTCGTCTTCCTTTTTTTCCTTGTACCAATCGTGTTCATCTGGCATATTGAACGGTTTTCTGTATCCTAAAGGGATTCTAACTTCAGGATTATTAACAATGTTTCTTAAGCGCTCTAGATCTTCTTCTTCTACGGGATATAAGTCAATTTTTTCTCCTTTAATGAATGGTTCTCTCTCCATAAATTTCACCTCTTATGGGATCATTTGGAATTGTTTGACCTTTAAAAGGTTTTTCATCACTTAAATGCTTCAATCAAATTAGATTTTAAAGCGTTAAAAAAACAAAACCCTATCAAAAATATAGAAATGAAAAGATTTGAAAACCGTACTTCATCCGATTCGAAAAAAAGAAAACAAGAACATAAGAGTCATACGATTAAAATCCAAAAACTAATCTTAATTTCCAACCACTAAGGTTAATCCCAGAATCTACCATTCACAATACACCAATAGTATAAGAAATAAAAGAAAATCCAAAGAAAAAACTTAACCTAATAGAAAAAAAGAAAAAAAGAAAATCCATACAAAACAAACACAAAGCATCACCAATGAAACAGAAAAAGAAGACAACATACCAACCCACAACCAAAAACTACAAAAACACCTCACAGACAAAACTAAAACCAAAAAACAAACAAGAACCATTCCCAACTAGAGAAAAAACAAAAACAACACCAAAAAAGTAAACAGAAAAACATATGATCCAAGTATCTAACCTAATAAAGAAAGAAACAACCAACAAAAATAACCCAAAACCTCACTAAGAAGAATACAAACTAAACATAAATAACAGTTTTCTAATTGGTTGTGGAGGGATAAGAGGAGACTAATGGCTTAGAAGGGCTCTTGGAGGAGGCTCATAGCCATTAACAATAATACCCCACAACCTTGTGAATTGGGGGATGAGAATACTAAACATTTATCCAGATTGATCAACGAAAATGTTTAACGATTCTATATTGGTGGAGGGGTAAAGCATCAAGCCTTTGTAGGTCAAGAGGCTTATTCAAATATTAATGGTTACTAATACTGGTTATTTAGAAAGGTCTAAAAAACCTAATGAAAATGTAAGACTATTTATGCATCGAATCAAAAATATAAATAAGTTTAAATTTGAATTTTCCTGATATTAAGATCACTTTAATAATAAGTTAATGAAGGAAATCCAAATGTCCACCTCACCAAAACAAGACGATATAACCGTTTTACTTGTAGATGATGATCCAGACAATTTAGAAAGAACCAAGGTATTTTTAGAAAAACAAAATG
>CAYTEI010000154.1:1294-2000 GCA_964436705.1 uncultured Thermococci archaeon | reverse complement strand
ATATATTCATCATCGACAGATATGACTTGGCCTTTAAATAGCCATAACTCTTCAAAATTTTCAAAACCTAATTCATTTTCAAGAAAAGCCTCAGTCTCCTGGCTCGTCTCTAAAATAGGAAGTATCCAATATCTATCGTCGGCCACTGTAACTATAGTTGATTCATCCTCCTCAATTTCTAAGTCAAGGATTTTCTTTAATTTTTTATTAAATTCATCAATGTCTTTAATTTTCATACGGCAAAAACCCTTTCTCCATCTACAGTAAATAATTGTTTTTCTTTATCTAGCTTGATCTTTTCTCCTTTAGGAATAGATACTGTTTTGTATTCTAATTGAAACCTCCTGCCTTTTTTATGAAATTTGTAAGGCAATTTTTCTACTATAGAATTTAGATGGAAACCTTCAACAACAGTCCTTGTTTTCTTTCCACTTTCTTTACTAACTTTAGTGATATCAGAAGTTTCCATAGTCACTAAATTTTCTGAATTACCTAAATAGAGAGGTCTTCTTGGATTCTTTATAGATCTCTGGATATCCTCTAGTTTCTCTTTTTCAGAAATTAAGTAGAAATTGAAGGAAGGTTGTACTAAGAATTCTTGATACATAGGTGCAGAAGGAAAATGTCTTTTGTAATTTGGTATTTCTTCAACATCCCCGTCACATAATTTGCAGCTTTTCCTTTTTGTACTTTGTTTCATGATGTG
>CAYTEI010000154.1:0-1284 GCA_964436705.1 uncultured Thermococci archaeon | reverse complement strand
TAGAATTTTTGTTAATTCTTTATTTCTATCACCCTTTCTATTGTCTTCAATTCCAATCTTAAGGTCCCACTCCTGTAAAGAATAGTCATCTCTTTTAAGACCTAGAGCATTTGACAATAGCCCTCTAATTGTGGTATAAGGAGGAATAGAGTATGTAGTGAGATTACTAGTAGAGGTGGGTTTTCGAAAATTTGCGAAATAAGGTAAATCAACGGTAATCTTTAGTCCATGCATGGTTATCAAATCAGTTAGATATTTGGTTTATTGTTTTCTCGATTGCATCAGCAGGTGTAACTATATCAATGTCATTGTCTTCAAATATCTCCTTCACTTTTTCTTCGTTTTCAATTACTCCGTCGATCATGCCTACAAACATCTGCTCACTGTACTTTGAAACTTCTTCTAAAATTTCCTTAAGTCTCTCTTCATTTACTTTTTTGTTACCATCTTCAAATTGGAACGCTTTTTGCAATCTGTGATTATATGTGTCCTGAAGAGTCAATATAATTATATCAGGTGTGAAATCAGTGAGAAGTCTAGCTTGTTTTGAATAATCCGATATCGTTTTGATAGATTTCAAAATCTTTTTGATTCTGTTAATTTTTGTCTCAGTGTCCACAATATCCTCTATTATCACTTCTCTAGCCTCTTCGACTTTTTCTTTAGCTCCTATCTTAGCGACATCTATTGAAACTCCAGATTTGTAAACATTGTTACCAACTTCGACATTTACTATATCGCCTTCCAATTCTTCTTCCTCTTCCTTTCTATGTTTCCTGGTAAGGAAATCAATGTTGGAATTTTCTTCGAAAGGTAATAAACCAATAGCTGGTGCTACCTTCACTGGTGATACCCTAGTTATTGCCCCGCCCTTTCTATCACTTTCCGCAGCTCGTGTCGTCATAAAACCAAATAGATCGCAAAGAAGACACTTTTCAATTTCACCACAAGTTTCTCCATCTTCGTCAGGAACACACATATATTCCTTTTCATTAAGTTTCCTTCGAATCGCCTCCTTCATGTAGTATCTCATAGCCTGTCCAGATACGTATGGATATTCAATTCCTGATTTATTGTACTTTTTTACATCAATGTAATTACTTTCCCCTTCTCCAGAATTAAGGTTGGTCAAGTCGGTTTCGGTAATCCATGTCGCATTTATTCCTTTTATATTTTCCAATTCCATATTCATTCACCTCGATCTTTAAATTTTCCAAGCGAATAGTACATAGAAGAATAAATAACTAAAAGGTTTTTAATTTCTTTCCAATAGTCTTCGTTTGA
>CAYTEI010000153.1:0-2021 GCA_964436705.1 uncultured Thermococci archaeon | reverse complement strand
CCTGTGTCCTTTCCTTTCAGTGTTATGGTCTTATTCACTACTATGTTTTCTGAGTACTCTCCACTGTTAACAATGATTGTGTTCCCTTCTTGTGCGTGGTTTATAGCAGATTGTAAAGATGTGTAGTTTCCAGTACCATCATCGTCAACTATTATTTTGTTACTCATTTGGGGTTTGATTTTTTGATAGTAGGTGTTGTTTAATGGGAACCCCCATTCTTTGAATCTAGGCCTTAGATCTTCACCAGTAGAAGTGCTTAAAGCCGCAACTAAAAAAGTATGACTATTCATAAAAACATCAACCTTTTTTTCTTCGGAAATTGGGTCTGTAATATTTTTTGCTCTTGAGAAGATATCGTAGAAAGTTGGATAGATAGACCAACCGAACTCATTAGCAAGCTCTACAAAGACACCATCAATCACACCGGGATCAGCATCCTCGAAATCGCAGCCACCACCCTCATAAGAATTTAATGCATCTGTAAATCTCCTTATATGCCTATTAAATTCGCTTTCTAAGCTTGAAACAACTTCTTCATTCAAATCATATTTTTCGGAGTTAGAAACCAATTTTTTCATAGCATACATACTACTTAGGGACGCAAATCCTTCACTATATCTAAAATGATGAAATCCACTTAAATATTGTGAATTAAAAATATGATTGTTAAACCTGTGCCCTAGTTCATGATAGAATACGAACCAGTGAGGTTCGCTAGGTGATCTTAAAATACATCCGTGTCCTAGACTTATTCCTCTCCTACCTGCTGCTCCACAAAATGGGTAGTCAAATCGCCATATTTGCGGAAGCCCATTATCTGGAGTCCTCCCAACTAATTCTTTTTGAATACTATAGGCGTGATCTGTGACATCCACAATACTAAACTTGTTCATTCCTTTATCTAAGCTTATTCCCAATTTTGGGTGTACGTAGTCTCCGGGGAGGATAAATGCGTTATGATCCCCAACGTACGAATCTCCTACCATGCACATGGCAGATTTTGGTAGAAGTATACTACCTTTCTTCATGAAAGTGGAAACTGTAGCTATATCACTAATATTTTTGTAATTGGACGTTGAATCGATTAGCTGACCTTGTTGAGTGGCTATATATGATTGGTTGCTAGAAACTAGATCTATTTCACTTGGATCAATTTCTTCTGTGTTTCCATCGTAAGAAACCTTGCAGGTAACGTTAGTACTTTTATTCTTAGGAACGTTAATCGTTAGAGGATCAGAATAGATTAGATTGGGGGAGTCAATTTCAAATTTGGGATATTCTTGTTTTATAGATTCGAAGTATCCAATTTTTTCTCTATTATCGTTTCCTTCTGTTCCAAATGTACTGTAATCCCATTTAAATGAATCTGCTGAGTCTATTAATTTTTTAGGTATTGTGATGTGTACACTGTCTTCTGAGAGATGAATTGGAGGCCGAGAATATTCTTATGTTGTATTCGCTACCTATTTCTCCATGTGGTTGTCCTGTTTCACTGTTTTTATCTGTGTCGAGGTGGAATATGTAGGTTAATTTTCCTGGGGGTTCGAAGTTTTTGGGGTTCGCGTTTAGATTCATGCTGAGTTGGTAATGTTTTTTGTCTATTTGTTTGATCGAGGCGGATAAAATGTCCGTGAAGGGTTCTCCTTCATTATCTCCTTTAGGATCTTCTATTAATGTTTTAGTAGTGTTAATTTGATTAATCCAGTTATCGCTTCTTTGTGAATCACTAAGATTTCTTTTTTCAGATCCAGAAATTTCTTGCGACCTTACTAAATTCGGAGTTATTAAAATAGAACTTAGTAGTACTATTATCATAAGTATGGAGAATGGTTTTTTAGTAGTCATAATTGAACCTTCATCTATTCATGGGTTATGGGTTTAATAACTTAAATATTTTACACAGAGAAACAAAAAATAAGAAAACAATCAAAACCAATTAACAATTTATTCTTGGATGATAATAAAGAGTGTTATCAATTTAAGATATAAAAATCGATTAATTGGGATTTAAAACGGATATG
>CAYTEI010000152.1:831-2051 GCA_964436705.1 uncultured Thermococci archaeon | reverse complement strand
CCTCCGAGGACCGCCAGAAAAATCAATATTCCAAAGTAAATCCCCTGAGCATATGCGAAGATGAAACCAAAGATAGTTCCGAAAAGCAGGCCGAACCCGATATTGTGGGTGTAGGCCCTGTGCTTGATGTGCCAGCTCTGATCTAGATCGGGGAGGGAGGAGAATCCAGCCCCGAACATGATGAACATTAGAGCCTCCATGCTCCATCCTAAAGGAATCATCAACAGCGAGAAAATCAGAAGAGACAAGCCCGCATGACCTTCCCTGTTCATTGTCCCGTTATACCCAAACCGGATTTGAAGCTAAAAGATTTACGAAAAGATACAAATTTTTCAGAACTTCCCAATCTGTCCCAAAAATACCTTTAATTCTATCGTTGACCTAAGAAAGGGGAATAAATGGAAGTCGAAAAAAGCAAAGAAGGACCCATCGGGAGGGAGAAGCGGAAAAAGCTGAAATTATTCCTAATTCTCGTGACCCTTTTGCTAATAACTACTTATCTGATTCCGAACAACCCACTCTTCTATTCCACCTTCTCCGACCTTACATCCAACTACGGTCTGTTCGTTATCCTATTCGTAGTCTTCCCTCTCTTGATCCTGAGCACCTTACGTCTTGGAAGGAGAATTCAAGAAGAAGGCCTTCCGAGCAAAATCGTAAACTATTTCGGTTTCGAGAGGAGCGTGAGCCAAGTGGCGATAGGTCTCGTTCTGGGCTCCCTAACCGGATTAATAACCTGGCATGTCAAACCCGACGCCATGATCGGGCACTCCATAACGGGTAGTCAGGTGATCACCATGCTTCTCTTTGCGCCGCTGTTCGAAGAGACTATATTTAGAGGGTTTCTAATCAACCAGATCCTGGACGTGGAGAGGACGAAAAGGCTGAAGGTATTGGCAGTAGTGGCGTCGATCCTCTTGTTTGCCTGGGGTCATGGCAAAAGTCCGGAGCTCAAGGTGATTGGAGGATCCCTATACACGTTGCTGTACGTCTGGGGCTGGGGAAACAACCTCACCGCTGCAATTTCGGCGCACTTCGGAGGAAACGCAGTGGTCCTACTCTCCGGATTTTCCGTGTTCGGTTTTCGTGTAGTTTTGATGCTTTTAGCGGTCATCGGTTCGGCCTTCCTAGCCCTGATGCTTTTCGTTTGGCAGGCCGAGAACTTCGCACATCTGGCCGTCAAAGGGTTTCGGAAGATTTCAGAAGAGAAAAACGAGAAG
>CAYTEI010000152.1:0-821 GCA_964436705.1 uncultured Thermococci archaeon | reverse complement strand
ATATTCAATTTCTATCTAAACCATCGGTCAACACGAGTCCATATGTGAACGAGAAGCTCATAAAGCATGATATAATATTTCAGTATGATAAGGATGAAAGAATGTAAGAAATGTGGTCGAAAGATGGCCGAACACGAGGATAGGTACAGCTGTGGCTACTGTGGATATACAGAATATAAAGATCAAAACTAATCCTCTGGTAAACTTATCGACTGAATTCATACGTAGCTATCAAAAATCTAAAATCAGTTTTCTAGTCTACTTCTAATGCTTTCAATTTCGCCTTCAAGAGTATTTATCTCTTCTTCAATTGCTGTAATTTCCTGTTTGAATTTGTCCAATTTTACCTCTCTATCCTCTTCATCCAATTCTAACCTATCCGAAAGGTCTCCTAGTTGATCAAGTCTTCGAATTTCATCTTTTTTCTTGTTCTTCTCTTTTTTTCTACTTTCAAGCTTCATTATTTTCTTCTCCAGTCTGGATTCGAGAGTTTTCACTTCTCCACTACACAACCTCTCATTCATATAGTCATAAACAGGGTTCAAAAGCTTCAAGCCCTCTACTATTTTCTCACAAAAAATATCTTTGTTTTGCTTTATCTTTTCGCTATATATCTTTTCTATTAAACAAGCTGGATGATCCTTATTTTCCTTTTTCGCCTTTTTTCTCAAAGATACCAGTTTTTCGATTGCCTTTTCGAAATTTTCTTTAGGAATCTCGTCCATCCATTCCTTTCCTAGTATGTTCCTGAAATGATGGCCAGCGGGTCTACTCCCCCATCTAAATCTCAAATGATAATCGCTCAAAATATTATACAATTC
>CAYTEI010000151.1:0-2090 GCA_964436705.1 uncultured Thermococci archaeon | reverse complement strand
AAGCAGACCATTCTGTGATTACACCCTTAATCCATAGTGAGGATTATATCAACTTTATGTTAGAATATTGCATTGAGAATGACATATCAGCTATCATTCCGTTGTTTGATATAGATCTACCAACATTAGCAAAATCGAAAGAGAAATTTTATGAGAAGGGTATAGATATTGTAGTGTCAAAACATAAAGTAATAGAAATATGTAACGATAAATGGCTAACATACCAATTTCTTAGCAATAATAATATTGCTACCCCTAATAGTTTTCTTGCTACTGATATTGCTTTGGATTCGGCTAAAACAAATAAAGCTTCATTTCCATTTATGGTAAAACCTAGGTGGGGTATGGGGTCTATAGGGTTATATGAAGCGAGAAATGAACGGGAATTAGAGGTTTTGGTTAATAAAGTAAAAGATGAAATACAAGAAACATACTTGAAATATGAGACACCTGATAGCTTGCAAAAAGACGTTATAATTCAAGAAAAAATTGAGGGCCAAGAATATGGTATTGATGTGATAAATGATTTAGACGGACAATTTGTTTCTACCTTGGTTAAGAGAAAAAAAACCATGAGAGCGGGTGAGACCTATAGAGCGATTACCAAAAATAGACCGGAGTTAAGAAGATTGGGGGAGAAGCTATCGATAAATTTAGAACATATTGGAAATTTAGATGTGGATTGCTTTTATCCAAAATCCGGGGAACCCGTTGTCTTGGAGATGAACTGTCGCTTTGGAGGTCATTACCCCTTTTCTCATTTAGCAGGTGCGAATTTACCTCTTGCAATAATAAAATGGTTAAAAGGTATTAGAGCCAGTAGAGGGTTGTTCGAAATAGAATATAACGTGGAAGGAGTTAAAGATCTACGACCGATTATATTGAAAGATAGAAATGCAAAATGAATCAGAGTCTCCAATGGTTAGCGTTTGTTGTGCCGCTTATAATCAAGAGGAGTATATATCAAAAACGATTGAAAGTTTCTTAAAACAAAAAACTGACTTTCCCTTTGAAATACTAATTCATGATGATGCTTCAACAGATAAAACAGCTGACATTATCAAGAAGTATGTCGATGAATATCCGGGTAAAATTACTGCGATTCTTCAAAATGAGAATCAATATTCAAAAGGGATAACAATTTCGCCAACCTTTGTCTGGCCTCGAGCCAACGGTAAATACATTGCTACATGTGAGGGAGATGACTACTGGACAGACCCTTACAAATTACAGAAACAAGTTGAATTTTTGGAAAATCATATTAAATGTGGGGCTACACACACTGGCTTTTATAGAATTTATAGAGACCCTACTAAGGGAGAAACAGCGTGTGAAAAAGACGTTAGAGAGAATTTTGTTGATTATCCTAACCCCTTTTTTGGAAGGTTAACCGGTGACTATTTCATAAAAACTTTAACTTTAGTTGCGCAGAAGGATTTATTATTACAAGCAGCAAAAAAGCATAGTTCTCAGATAAGTTCTTGTTCGGCTGGAGATTTACCTATTGAACTAACATTAGAAAATTTGACAGAAGTCAAATATTTTGCCGAACCCACCGCAGTTTATCGAGATAGAAAGGGTTCTGCTTCAAACCCCGAGTCAAAAAAAGAAAGTTTGATGTTCTCTAAGAGTTTAAATAAAACTAGAGTTTATTTTGCTGAAGAATATGATGTGCCTTCCAAAATAAAGCGTCAAGTTTATAGAAAGTATTTTCGTGTGTTTATTAATGAGGCGTACCATCTAGATAAACCAAGTAAGGCGGAAGGATCGATACAAAGAATGGCTAAGAAGAAAGTATTGCCAAGCTTCAAAGATTCACTCAAGCTAATTCTGACATTTCTTAGGTTGTCAAGTTTCTCAAGGTTGATAAAAACCAACTTAGAGCAAGCTTTAAAGGCAGGGAGAGACTATTTCGAATTCTTATAATTGTTTTGACTATAGTATAAAATGGTGGTAATCCACTTTTGAGAGTATTGATCACTGGCGGCACTGGCCAACTCGGTACGGAAATGCAAAACGAGTTTGAAAAGGACCATGAAGTAACTGGAATCGGGAGATCAGGTTTTGATATCACTGATTTATCTGATACT
>CAYTEI010000150.1:0-2157 GCA_964436705.1 uncultured Thermococci archaeon | reverse complement strand
TTATGAATGCTTTTCTTTTATTTTTGTTCATTTTATGTATCTCCTTCTCTAATTATTTATTTTGTTAGAAGTATTGATCTTTTTTGTGATTGTGTGTTTTTTAATTTTTTTCATCTTTATTAGAAAGTGATTTGTTTGGTGCGGGTAGGGTTTTTACTATTATTTATGAAGTTAAGTTATTTCGGGTTATTAATGAGTCAATATAGGGATTTAAAGGTATGGTTAAGTTTGGTCTATGTTTTGTTGTATCTTTTTTAGTTCTGTAACTTTTTTTATGGCCTTATATTCTATAATTTTTTTGTTTGTTTTTAGAGTTTGTTACTTATTGTGTTTCTGGCGGATTCGCTGGAACTGTCGTATCTCGATTATAAGTGAATTTTTCTATGTTTTTCTCCATTTTTTCCGGTGTTTTAACTGGGTTAGTCCTTAAAGATATCACTTGGTAATAATAAGTAATATAATACTATATTGTTTCTCTAGATCTTCAACTCGACTATGGCTTCCTATCTAATCTTTAAAGAATTGTTTAAGGGTTAGTGATATTGATTAGTCTTGTAGTCGGTTTCCTCTGTGTAGTTCTTTTACCTTATCCTCCTCACCAAATCCGTTGATGTCTCCGTCGATTTCTTCATCTTCCCTCAACAAATACTTTGGGAAGTCTGTATCTCTTTGATCTTCGTTATCGCTCCATTTTCCTGCTATGAATTGTGTTTCGCTGTATTTCCATTGGTTTGGTATTAGTTCTTCTTTGAAGTGGTAGGTTGCGGCTACTGTGCTATCTGGGTTATTTCCTTGGATTGATATTATTTGGGCTTGGGTTTCTGGGTCTTTGAAGATTTGGGTTAGGAAGTATCCTTGGTCTGCTTTCCAGTTCTCTTTGTAGGTGATCTCGTTTAGGTTTCTTCCGTTGGGTAAGGTGTAATCATAATCCTGGGGGACTGATGTTGCTTTGTTTTCTTGGTATGTTTTTAGGGCTTGGTTGTTCTTGGGGTTTCCTATGAGGATTACTGTATCACTACTAGATAGATCATTCTTTATTTTTTGTTGGTAGGTCTCTGGGGTTATGATTTTGGGTTGGTTTCCTGTGAACTGGCTTGCGTACCATGTAATGGGGGTTTGTGCATTTCTTGATATGTTTCCTATTACTATGTAGTTTATTGAGGTTTGGTATTGGTCTAGGGTTATTAGTTCTTCTCTTTCTTGTACGTTTACTTTTTTGGTTGCTAGGTATTCTTCGTCTTCGTTCTTGATTGCTACTAGGTATTCTCCTTGTTCGTTGAATTTGTGTACTATTTTTTTTCCGTAGTAGTTTCTGTGGTTGGTTACTAGTCTTAGTCCAGCGACCGTGTGGAAAGCTCCTATGAAGGCGTCGTTTGCTTCTAGTACTACGGATCCATCCCACAAAGTACTAACACCACTGTCAAGCCTGAATATAGCTACTTTAGACTTATCTGCTTCCATATCAGTGATGTTTAAAAGAGCACTTCTACCATTAGTCCCAATATCCACTAATTCAACCCTATAATCATTCCTAACTACTTCTTCCCCAATATCTAACCTCTCAATTATAAAAGATTTCCCTATTGACCAATATTGATAATCAGTACCAGTTACTGTGAAAGTAACAAATTCTCCCTCAACAGGACTACTGGGGCTATAACTGATCTGATCCTCATCCAACTCCCCAACACTAGAATCATCAAGATCGGAAACCATTGACTCCTGACTCAATGAACCAGAACCGAAAACCAAAACAATAACTAACAACAAAATAATGACATTCAATCTACCTGAAACCATGAAAATCCTCCCATAACTACTTAGCCATCTCGAATAATGATTCAATTCGATTACATAAAAACCTATTGAATCCTTAACACATAATATATTAAATTTAATTGTTATGTATAGGAACCTTTAAGAATCCAAGTGAAACGATCCTGTAAGTGGTTATCGATACCCCAACTAGCAACTATTCTTCACCTTTAAGGATCCTATCAAGAATAGGTTTTTAAGATCTAATTATATTTAGTCAGTGGGATAGGAATGTCAGAGGAACCAAAAGAAGATGGAAAAAAAGAACCTGAAAACGAAGATACAGAACCAGAGGTGGAAAGAAATAAATTCTTAAACCTTAAAGTCTTTGCATCCGCCATC
>CAYTEI010000149.1:0-2163 GCA_964436705.1 uncultured Thermococci archaeon | reverse complement strand
CGCGTGAATTTTTTAGTTGGACTTGTCCTGGTTTTATCTGGAATAATATTGATTATAAAAACCGTAGGAACACTTTTGAAGTATTCTGATGAGGGTAATCTGTGTAAAGAGGGTGTCTATTCGTTTGTCAGACACCCACTCTACTCTGCTTGGATATTCCTGATAACCCCTGGAATTGGTATACCTTAGGATATATCTTAACCCTCACAACTCCGATCTTCATCTATACAGTTTTTAGAGCGCTGATAGAGAATGAAGAGAGAAAACTAGTAAACGAATTCGGAGATGAATATCGGGAGTATAAGAAAAATGTTAACTCAGTGTTTCCAAATGTTTTTTCTTATGACTATACTATTAATGACCAATGATTCGTAGAGTTAAAGGATTTATTACCCTTTTCAAGTTTAGATAACATTATGAGACATAGCTTATTTTATCCTATTGATATGATTTTCAGATTAAAATACAAATCTCACTAGATTCATTATTTAGAAATAATTGGGATAATTGAAGGTTCTTTAGGTTTTGAGTACTGACACTAATAATATTCTAAAATCAACATTTTTTAAAAAAAAATATGCTTGATAAAAGTGTTCATATCCTCTCAAATATTGAAATTTAGATATAATTTATGTTTAAATGGTTTATAAATATAATTAGGATATTAGATATGGATATAAATAGTATAAAATATTTTAATTTTTTATCAAAACCAATTGATTGTAGTTATACTCTTCAAGCATAAAATACTTATGTATAAAGCAAATATATTTAATAACATTATTTGCATGGTTCCTAGTATACTCTCTTCAGACCTAGTTAATATGTTAATATTCATTTTTCCAATTATTAGTATTTTAGTTGGTTTTGAGGTGCGAAAATGGCGAATAAAGAGAATACTAACGAGAAATTAAGTATTTACAAGGATAGATTAGAGGGAGCTATGGAGGCAGGGAACCTCGCCTGGTGGGAAATGGAACTACCATCAGGAAAAGTAAAATTCAATGACCAAAAAGCGGAAATGCTTGGATACAACCCAGAAGACTTTACTCACTATTCTGACTTCACAGACCTCATACACCCCGAAGACCACGACCGAGCAATGAAAGCAATGAAAGATCACTTGGAAGGCGAAAACGATAAATACGAAGTTGAATACCGAATCAAAAAGAAAAACGGAGACTACAAATGGTTCAGAGACATAGGAGAGATAACAGACCAGAAAGGAGAATACAAGAAAATTACAGGAATCGTCATAGACATAGATGAACGTAAGAAAAAAGATGAAGAACTTGAAAGAGAAAGGAAAAGATTTAAAGAAATTTTCAACAATGCGAATGACGCGATTTACCTGCACGAACTAACCGAAGAAGGAATGCCAGGTAAAATCCTAGAAGTTAACGACATAGCCTGTGAAATGCTCGGATACACAAGAGAAGAATTCATGAAAATGACTCCTCAAGACATAAATGCTTCAAAACCCGATGATGAAGTTTCCGGAGTGATGAAAAAACTTCGGGAGGAAAGAGAAGCCAAATTCGAGATGCATCAACAGGCAAAGGATGGAACTGAAATACCTGTAGAGATCCACTCCCACCTCTTCGAACTAGAAGGAGAAAAAAGAGTTCTTTCCGTAGTTAGAGACATCACAGAAAGAAAAAAAGCTGAAGAAAAGGTTCAGAAGAGTAAGAATAGATTATCCCAGATCCTTCAAGGCCTTTCCATCCCAACCTTCGTAATAAATAAAGATCATAAAATAACCCACTGGAATAATGCTCTCGAAAAAATGACAGGTATCCCGAAAAAAGAAATTGAGGGAACGAATAAGCAATGGAAACCATTCTATGACGAAGAAAGACCAGTACTAGCAGATCTCATTATCGATGATGAATCAGAAGAAAAAATGAAGGAGTACTATGGTGAAAAGTTTGATGAATCTGATTTACTGGATAATGCTTACGAAGGTGAGGATTTTTTCCCTGACGTTGGTGAAGATGGTAAGTGGATTTACTTTTCAACAGTCCCCCTGAAAAATTTGGAAGGAGAGAAAATTGGAGCCATAGAATCATTACAAGATATAACAGAAAGAAAAAAAGCTGAAAAACGTTTAGAGAAGGAGAAAGAGAAAGCTCAGAAATATCTTGATATTGCTGATGTGATCAT
>CAYTEI010000148.1:1109-2167 GCA_964436705.1 uncultured Thermococci archaeon | reverse complement strand
GTTCAACTCGTAGGAGGAGAGCCTGGTAGCGGAGAAGAATATGGAAGTCCTGTGGAAAGTGCGATAAATTGGGAGGATAAAGGCGCTTCTTGTCTCCATATTGTTGACCTAGACGGAGCGATGAACGAGGGAGACAATTTTAGAAAAATTGCAGAAATTCTAGCTAATGTTTCAATTAGTGTTCAAGTTAGTGGAGGGATTAGATCGGCGGAAAAAGGCTTCGAAATACTTGGAAATGGGGCGGATAGAATAATTCTCGGAACTGCAGCTTTTGAAAATCCCGAGATAGTGAAAAATATGGCGGAAAAGGCAGGGTCAGAAAAAATTATGGTTGCCCTGGATGTAAAGGATAAAAAAATAGCCTTGCAGGGTTGGAAAGAAAAATCGGATAAAGATATTTTCGAAATGGCTAAAAAGTTTGAAAGGCTTGGAGCTGGCGGATTTCTATTCACGAATGTTGATGTCGAGGGTAGAATGGTCGGGATAGACCCCGACCCTATTGAAGATCTGGTTAAACAAGTCAATTCTCCTGTTATAGCGTCCGGAGGAGTTAAATCAATTCAAGACGTTAAAAAAGCTAAAGAGGCAGGAGCTTCTGGTCTAGTTATCGGAACAGCTCTATATAAGAAAAAAATTTCGCTTGAAAAAGCAATGGAGGTAGCTGAATGAGAAAAAGCAAAATCACTCGAGAAACAAAAGAAACCACTATCAATGCAGAGTTAGTGCTTGAAGGTTCAGGAAAAGCTAAAGTAGAGACAGGCATCGAATTTTTCGACCATTTACTTGAATCATTTACAAAACACGGAAGATTTGACTTGAAAGTAGAATCGACCGGAGATTTTGACCACCACATAGCGGAAGATACGATGATAGTTATAGCTCGAGCTTTGAATAAAGCCCTAGGGGAAAAAGAAGGTATAAGGAGAATGGGTGATGCTATTGTTCCTATGGATGACTCACTCGCTCTCGTAGCAATAGATCTTGGCGGTAGAGTTTATTCAAACATTGAGGTAGAATTCGGAAAGGAAAAGCTGAATGGACTTAATTCTGATTTATTT
>CAYTEI010000148.1:706-1080 GCA_964436705.1 uncultured Thermococci archaeon | reverse complement strand
AAGAGAAAGATCTGAAGCTGTGAAAGAAGTAGGTGAAGGCGGGCCGAGCAAAAAGGGTGTTGGCTAAGTAACTGGTGCGGAAAATATAGAAACAGATCGAGGCGATAATTTTGGCAAAACCGATTTTGGAAATTAGTGAGCTTTCAAATTGCTCAGATGAGGATAGGGCAAAGCTTCTTCAACGATCTGGAGCGGATATTGATAAAATTCTCCCAAAGGTTGAGGAAATTATTGAAAAGGTGAAAAACGAAAAAACTGAAGCAATTCTTCAGTTTACAAAAAAATATGATAAGGTCGAAATTCCCCAAAACAAACTCAGAGTTACTGAAGACGAAATTTCGAAGGCTTATGAAGAGTTAAGTGATGAAAATATT
>CAYTEI010000148.1:0-696 GCA_964436705.1 uncultured Thermococci archaeon | reverse complement strand
CTGCGGAGGTCATAGTGAAATACCATAAGAAACAACTTCCCGAAGCATGGATGGAAGAATTTGAATATGGTATCAGCGCTGGGCAGATTGTCAGGTCTTTAGAATCGATCGGAGCTTATGTTCCAGGTGGAGAGGCTCAATATCCTACTACTGTTCTTATGGCTGTGATTCCGGCCGAGATAGCTGGTGTTGAGGAAAAGATTGTATGCACTCCGCCAAATCAAGAAGGGAAAATCAATTATCCGACGCTTGTAGCTGCTGATCTAGCCGGAGTTGACGAAATCTATAAGATTGGTGGTGCTCAGGCTGTTGCAGCTATGGCGTATGGAGTCGGTGATATATCGAAAGTGGAAAAGATTGTAGGTCCTGGAAATGTTTATGTAACGGCAGCGAAGGAAATAGTCTCTTCTGATGTAGATATAGATTTTATGGCTGGACCGACTGAGATTTTAATTCTTGCTGATTCAGCGGGGCGAGAGAGATTAATAGCTATGGATC
The DNA here is from genome assembly GCA_964436705.1 of uncultured Thermococci archaeon. GTDB lineage: Archaea > Methanobacteriota_B > Thermococci > Thermococcales > CAYNOZ01 > CAYNOZ01. The sequence continues at coordinate 198 of CAYTEI010000148.1, read as the reverse complement.
TTGTTGCCCAGGCGGAGCATGATCCTGATGCTGCTTCTGTACTTGTAACTACTTCTAAAGAATTGGGTAAAAGGGTTCGTGAAGAGGTGGAAAATATTCTGGAAGATACTCCAAGAAGTGGAATAGCAAAAAAATCTCTTAAAAAGCATGGACAGATAATTGTTGCTGATGATATTGATAATGCAATTGATTTTGCTA
>CAYTEI010000147.1:446-2170 GCA_964436705.1 uncultured Thermococci archaeon | reverse complement strand
ATACAAGGACTACCTGATGAGGCTCCATCTAATTGTTTATCTGTACTGTTTGATGAGGAACAAGGTATTGATGATCTACCTTCATCAGAAGTTGTAGAATTTATGTTAGAAAGGATAGAGTCCTTTTGGGTAAGCACCTCAAGAAAGGGAAAAAGAGAAACCATTGACTGGATAAGAGAAAATGCTGAAAGAGTTGACAGTACCTGGGCTAAAGATCAGATTGAAAGGCTTGAGGATTCTATAAGAAGAAAGCAAGATGAAATAGATAGGCTAAAGAGAGACTATAATGTTAAAGGAGACAAATCATGAAATGTAAATGTGGTCAAGAGGATCAAATGGAGGAGTTACCTACAGGAGAATTTGACGGCACAATCTTTTATTGTAAGTTTTGTGGAAGATTATTTATTAAGAATCCTGAAAGGGAGTATTGGGAAAAACATACACTTCTGAATATAACCCCTTACTAAAGAAACCCCACCATATTGAGGTATGATGGGGTCTCCGGGGGTGTGATTGTCTATACTTATTATAACAAACTACTAAACTTTTGTCAACCAGGGAGGGAAAATGTATCCAATAGGACTATATCAGTCGAGAAAAGCACTTAAAGTAAAGCGGGATATGATTGTGAAGAGAGAGCCAGTGTCTACACTCAGAAATCTGTTTGAAGATATTAAAATTGTAAACGATGGAATTGAAAAGGAGGTGAATTGTACCGAATGTTATGAATGTGGATCAGATACTCAAATATCAAGATTCATAATATTTAAATTTGATGACTATCCCTATCATTATGGTATACAGATAAGGGAAGGTGAGTGTAATTACTGTGATCCTTTATCCATCAATTATGTAACTGAGAGGACTAACTCAAATGAAATAATTGTGGGTAATGATTATGAGGATTTTGTCACTACCATAAAAGCTTTGTTAAATCATAAGAGGTATAGTAAGAATATCGGTACTTTAGAAAAAGCTATAAAGGAGATAGAAAATGGAAATAACTGAATTTAATTTGGGAGATTTAGACGGAGAAGGTTCTCATCAAGAACCTTTGGAAGATCTCAGTGAACTTTATGATGCTGTAGCAGGATTGGAGAGCTGTGACGAACCAAAGGATCTTGAGAATATTGTAAGGAGAATTACAGATCTACGTAGGAGTACCTCAAGATCAGCATTAAGAAAGCTGATACGAGGTAGTATTGATCATGAAGAGGGACTGGAATCTTTCTTGACTGAGGTATATAATAAGACCAAAAACCTGCGTATATTCTATGAGTCGGAATGTTCATGCTGTGGTAAGAAAACTAAAATACATCATCAGTATGGAGTTTGCATGTGGTGTATTGGTAGGTATTTCTCTAAATGTGAATCTTGCCGCATCTATTTCCATAACCCTGATGGTGACGAGGATTTATGTCCTAAATGTAAGGAGATGTATAGGATCTGTGATAGATGTGGGAGGAGATTTAGATATGATAGAGATGAATGGGAAGAAGATCTAGGGATATGTTATCCCTGTGCAAGGAAAAAATATATTAAAAACTACAGTTTTAAAAGAGATTTAGTTAGAGATGACTTCAAAGGATCAGATGGTCATTATTATGGAGTAGAGGCAGAGTTTGATGATGGCGATAATTTTGGCCGTGTGATGCTCGAATTTGATGAGCTTAAGAAACATGCAGGAGATTTCTTTGATTTAAAGTATGATGCATCTCTAGGAA
>CAYTEI010000147.1:0-375 GCA_964436705.1 uncultured Thermococci archaeon | reverse complement strand
TAGCACGGAGAAAGAAACCAGATTTTTGCAAGTACAAATCTACCTCACAGGCAGAACAAGATGGTATAGAGCGTACACACCATCATGAGGCAATACACTTTACTGGTAGGAATACTGCAGAATTTAGAATCTTTAAAGGATCGTCAAATGAAAAGACTCTATATTCCAGTATAGAGTTTGTAAAGTTATTGGAGGAGTTCTGTGATACACATGATAGTATTATAGAAGAACCTTCAGATGAACGATTTGTGGATTGGGTAACTGATGAGAAAAATACTGAATTTCTCGAAAATTACTTAAAGGAAAAAGGAGTAGTTTAAAAATGTGTGTAATATGTGTCTCACCATTGGAAAAGAAAATTCCTGAAAAGGATAC
>CAYTEI010000146.1:0-2299 GCA_964436705.1 uncultured Thermococci archaeon | reverse complement strand
TTGTTTGCAGATCATTTCCTAACTGTACTGCTGGTGCATTAGCTTCTTCAACTGGTAAAGTTGCTGCAATTGAGAATTGTTTGTTGCCTACGCTTAGAGGGGCATAAGCAACCCACTTAGTCGCACCATCCTCATCAGTAACGTATTCCGTGTACTCATTGATTCCTGTCTCCCCTTGTAACATTTTATTAGTAGATATGTTGGCCAATTCTTCACCTGCATCGCCAGTCGTTATATCAAGCGAGTTGACTAGTTCAGGATCCGGGTGGCTTACAATTAATCCATTTTGATTTATTATATAGAGATAACCGTTTTCCCCGAGATCAATTTTATTAGTTATTTGAGTTAGAATCGAATATCGGAAGGTCATGGATATAACTCCTGCGAATTCCCCATCGTAGTAAACAGGCTTAGCTATTTCTTGTCTTTGTTCACCTTCTACTGAGTATATTTCGCCGAAGTAAACTGAATCTTTATCCATGTTTTTCGCTATTTTGAACCATGTTTCTTCGGAGTAGTCTGAGGAGGTGTCTGTGGTGACTTCGCCTTTTGTTGCTGAGGCTATTTCTTTTCCTTGGGTATTTGTGAACACGATCTTATGGTAGGCTTCTTTTTGTTGGTCTCCGACGGAGATTATTTTGTCGTTTAAGTAGTTTGTAAAGGTTTTTTCCACTTGTTCTTGTGAATCTTGCACTGCCAGTTCTTGTAATTCGTAGTAGTAGACACTTGGACAGATTACCCAATCTAATGGTTCGTAGTATGTGTATGCTATGAATTTTAGTTCTTCTGGATTACCTTCTTGGGTTGTATCTGGGAACATGTACTCAGCTATTCCGTATGATTGGCCTGAGGCATGATTTGGAGCTTTCTCCGTTACTTCATTGAATACTGTTAATCCGATATCATCTATTACATTTTTTGTGTCTTCTATGGAGAAGTGGATTTCTGTGTCTCCGTTGGTATCTACTATGAAGGAGTACCCTGTGTTTCCTATGTAGCCTGGTTGGAAGGATTCGTACATTGTTCCTTGGGTTTCTGTGAAGTTGCCGCTGGTTCCTGCTATTAGTTCTTCGACGTCGTCTTTGAGGTTTTGTTTTTGTTCTGTGGTTAGTTCGTTGATTGGTGAGTCGTATTTGTGTTGGGCTATTGATTGTGCGGCGTTTTTGATGGCGGTTCTCATTTGTAGGGCCATGTATCCTAGTTGGTCTTGGCTTAGGGTTTGTATTGTTTCCATTTCTCCGTTGTCTGCGGCCATGTAGTTATTGATAGCTCCTAGGTTTGATAGGGTTTTTGCGTCTACTTCTCTTCCGTTGATTAGGTTCTGTATTTCTTCTTGTCTTGCTCCTATTTCATTTTGTAGTTGGTTTTCCATTTGGGTTCTTAGTGATTGTGCGCTCTGGTCCTCCGAGTAGGTTTGTAGTTCTTGCATTCCATTATTTGAAACGTATAGAACTGCTCCTAGCGGGATTAATGATATTACTAGAAATAAAACGATTAATTTTATTCTCAAATTCATTATCTTTTCTCCTTTTATTAACTTTTTGTATTTAATATTATATAATAATAAAGATCATAATTATTAAAACTTGTGCAGCACCAAAAAAACAAATGTGTACCACAAAGGAAACCTGTATAATAAAACAAAACATCAACAACAACCAAGACAAAACCAAAAAACAACCACCAAAACAACACATAAAATAAACCAACACCCAAAGAAACCACGTAATAATCAACAAAAAACCAAAAAACTACAAGGAACAAAAACCCACCCCACATCGAAACCCACTTAAGAATCCAAAAACAAAAAACAATAACAAAAAATAACAAATAAAAATCCTAAAAAACAACCAACTAAGAACCAGAAAGCCAAACAACAACCATCTAACAAAAAATAACGAACACAAAACAAATATATACCCAAAAAAAGGTGGAAAAGGTTGATAGACAGAAAACTAATGGGAGACGAAAGAGGTGTCAGCGTAGTACTAGGAGCAATACTTCTACTAATGATACTTGTCCTAACCGGACCCATAATCTACCGACAATACGCAGAATCCAACATAACCGAAAAAGAAGAAAAACAAATGACAAACGTCAGAGAAAGATTCCTAGAACTCCAATCAATAGTAAGCTCCCTAAACGGGCCCACCGACAACGAACAACTGGAAATACCAATGAGCGCAGGAAGCGTAGCCCTATTCCCCGGACAAAGCCCAGCAGGAACCCTAACAATCACAAAAGGAGAAAAAGTTGTAGAGCAAGAACTAACAGATTTTAACAGAATAAAGATAAGGCC
>CAYTEI010000145.1:1507-2327 GCA_964436705.1 uncultured Thermococci archaeon | reverse complement strand
GAGTTTTAGGCACTACATAAAACTTTTAGAAAAAGTTTTCAAAAAAGAATAATACAGTTTACACGAGTTCAAACTCATATGATTATTAATTCTCCTATTCTGACTTTTTTGTATGTTGTGGTGCATTGTTATACTCATCTCTATTATGTTTTCTAGTTTTATGTTTTCTTTTTCTTTCATCCGTGCTAATTCGTCCTAGATATCCTTATCTACCTCAAAACACAGCTCCTGTTTCTCTCCAGGCATATCTGATTTTAAACCAGGTATCTCTGTGCTGAGAAGAAGATCAGAAAACAAAACTAACTGGGAAAAATTATTTAAATTCGAATCATCTTCTCTAAGTAGATTGAATATGATGGGTATAATAGGATTCATCACGGGAATAAGTATTCTGGGACTTATAATTTACTTAATATACAAAAGAGTTAAAGGAGAAGAAATAGCTAGCTTTTTGAAGCCACCTGAAGAAAGAAAGTAAATGGCAAGGGGTATCTCCTGCTGAGAAAGAGAACCAGAAAGCAGGGTTTTTTAGCTTTTTTAAAGGGATTGGATTAGTATTTAGATCATCTATTTAATTCATTTATGTTAATTTATATGTAATCCATGTGCATTTAATGTGCATTTATAGTTTAATCTCGTGTAATCCATGTGCATTTATAGATATTTTTTAATTGACAAGAACAGAGTTTTTAAAAGCACTTATAAGTAATTGTAGTAGGTACAATATTTTTCTCGAAATAATTGTAGTAGGTACAATTTTTTCCGTGAAATAATTGTAATAGATACACTGCTTGAGTTAGGCGGTTACCTCTATTTCTTC
>CAYTEI010000145.1:0-1497 GCA_964436705.1 uncultured Thermococci archaeon | reverse complement strand
GTCTCTGCCTTGCTCTTTCGCTTAGAATGTCTTCTAGCTTGGTTAACTGTTTTACTATTGGGTTCTCTTCGTTAAGTGTGTATAGCTGGGCTCTGCCTATTTTTCTCGATTCCTTGACTATTCCAGCTTCTTTTATGTCTGGGAAGTACTTGTAAAAGGTCCTGTTGCTCATTCCAAGTTCTTCTATGACTTCTTTCTTTGTGAAGTCAAAGGGTTTTTCATCCATGAAGAAGTTGATTATCCTCATCTTAGGAGAGTTTCCAAGAGCCTTTATCAACACTGTTTCATCGTAGTCTCCTTTACTCATTTCATCCACCTATTGAATTTACACAGCTAAGTATTTATATATGTCATGGTCTAACCTTATGATTAGAAAACTTAACTGTGGTTAACTCAAGGAAATGGAAAAACCTGTTTAAATGAATCTGTTGAAGAACTCTACAAGAACACTATGGCTAAGAAGAAACTCAGCGACAGAGAGGTAAAGGCATACATACTCCGTAAACTAAAGAACAGATGCTGCTGGGGAGGAAAATATAAACCAACAATCAGCGTAGCCTCATGGGCTGAAGGAAAGATAAAAAGAAATGGGAAGAGAGTAAAGAAATTAATAGATGAACTGGTTAAAGATAGATTCCTCTACACGAAGAAAAGAGGAAATGTGATCAGCCTTAATTCCCATAGAAAGAAACAAGTAATGAAATACATAAAAAACAACCTGAAACAAAACCAGTAAATCCTTTAATGATTCAAACTAGAGTGAACTCAATGTCTTTCTCAGTGTTTTTATCCACTTCATCTAAGTAGTACGCTATCTTGAATTTTAGTTCGTTGTTCCAGTGTATGTTCTCTATTTTACAGTTTCCTAGTTGAGATAGGTTTCTGTAGGACAGTGTTTTGGGTGCTCTGACTACTATTTCTGTGGTTATGTGTTTCTTTGTTAGGTTGAATAGTGTTTTTAGGTTTGGCTGGGTTTTTTCGAGGTTTGATACGTGTTGGTTTTTCTTGTTTCCTGAGGAGCTCCAGTCTGGATCTAGTACAGCTACTTCTGCTGACGTTTTCTTCAGTAGTTCTTCATTGGTCGCGTTTCCTTGTATGAATTCTGTGTTTTCTGATACGTTGTATAGTTCTGCGTTTTTCTCTGCGTATCTTACTCTTTCTTCGTTTATTTCTATCCCTATTACTTTATTCATGTGTTTGGCGAGTTGTATTGATATCATTCCTGCTCCGCAGCATAGCTCTATGGCTTCATTGAAACTAGAAAGCTCTTTAGCTATGTGTTCTGAAACTTTTTCAGGACATCCCATGTAGTATGTTTCCCTATCACTGAATATGTCCTTAGAGTACTTTTTCTTCATTCCACTTCACACTCACATAGACATTATGCTCATTCCAAGATAAAACCCTAACCAGTTCAAACCCATTTGAACCGAGTGTGGTTCATCGTTGGGATTTATTATTTCTCGTGTTAGTAATTTAGTTGGAGTGATGTTCATG
>CAYTEI010000144.1:0-2330 GCA_964436705.1 uncultured Thermococci archaeon | reverse complement strand
ACACACCTTTGCCACTGACCTGTACCGGGAGACGGGGAAGATCAGGCTGGTCCAGAAGGCACTAGGTCACTCTGACCTCTCGACTACCATGATTTACACCCATATAGTCGATGACGAGCTAGAGAATGCCCTAAAGTCTTTTCGTGAACAGTGAGAGGGTCAAGAAGTAGATGAAAGCTCCACAGGTCGATTTTAAGCGTTTTTGCTTTATGGTTTGTAGGTTAGTTTAAGTATTTATTCCCTTCTGAGGTGTTTTTCGACAAAAGCATTTCAAAAGGTTTAACCCCTTCTCGCAAAAAAATTACCAAACCTTAGAAATCTAGTGGTATATGTATAATACAAGTTTTTCATTAAAATCTTGACTAAGAGTCTGGATACCTTATAGTTTATTGAGGTAATAAAATGTTTTTTCGTTCTACCGGAGACGTAATACACAAAATCCGCACAAATAAAGGGTTATCAGATTTAGATCTATCCCGTAAAGCTGGGTTAAAAGTAAAAAAACTTCGCAATATAGAGTCAGGTGAACCGCCAACTAAAAAAGATTTAGAAGCTATCTGTGAATCTCTTAATGCCCCAGTAGAAATCGTCCGTTTCTTAGCCGGAGAGATTTCTGATGAATTTAAAGATGAAATTCTGGAAAAACCAAGTAAAAGCTTAGAATCCATTAAAGATACACTGGAAATAGACACCTTAAGTTCAAAAGTAGGAGAAAGTGGCTCTAACAAGGAACAAATCCAACCAGATTTCGAGACTGATCTAGGAAAGTTGTACCAAGGTGATTGTAGGCAAATCCTTCCCCGATTAAATTCCAAGTTTGACCTCATCTTCGCTGACCCACCTTTTAACCTTGAAAAAAACTACGGAACAGAAATTGAAGACGATCTATCAGAAGAAGAATATATCAATTGGTCTATTGGTTGGATTAAGAAAGCCGTACCTCTTTTAAAGTCCGGAGGTGCTTTATTTCTTTTCAACTTACCTAAATGGAATATTCATTTAGCCCATTATTTAGCGAAGCACCTAACTTTCAAGCACTGGATAACAATTGATTTAAGATTTAGCTTACCCATACCTAACCAACTTTACCCCGCTCATTACTCCCTACTTTACTTTATAAAAGGCAATCAACCTAAACACTTTTCGCCGCCAAGGTTGCCTGTAGAGACATGCAAACACTGTGGTGGCGAACAACACGACTATGGGGGATATAAGGATAAAATGAATCCAGAAGGGGTCAATTTAACAGATATTTGGAATGATATTCCTCCAGTTAGACATAATAGATATAAAAATAGGGATGCAAACGAGCTATCTATAAAGCTTCTTCACCGAATACTTGAAATTTCAACAAAGCCTGGGGATATGGTTTTGGACCCTTTTGGGGGTGCAGGAACCACTTATGCAGCAAGTGAAATAATGAATAGAGAATGGGTTGGGGTCGAGCTTGCTAATCTCGACCCCATTATAGAAAGGTTAAATAATTTAAAAGAAGATAGACAGCAAATAGAAAAATTTAATGAGAACCAAAACGTATTATTCACAAAAGATGCTTTAAAAAAAAGAGCGAAATATAGAGATATATTTGGTTTTAATTTTAAAGATTATGACCTAGATAAAAGCCCTACAGAAGAAATTGAACACAAATTACCTTTTGAATCAAACTAAAGCCCTACCGTCAGTCCCTTTTTCTATACTTTTTACCGCCTTATCCGTTTTATCGTGCTCAACAACATAAATAGCTAATATGCCTGAATCAATCTTGAGTGATTTCCACACCGGAAAATATGGAACTAACTCAGGAAAGTTACCTACTCGATCAGTAAGATACTCATACAAAGACTTGCTGGGTAATACTAAAGCCCCACCTTCAAGTTTACCTTTTAGTAGGCCAACACACATTTTGTTAATCGCTCTATGGCTAGAGGAAATATTTCCAGTTTCCCATTCTAGCGCAAAGTCGCCGCTATCTTCAAATTTATACATACCGTCTACAGGTCCAGGCCTTTTATTTACAGCAATTTGCGGTCGGACCTCCTTTTCCCACCCTTTATTTTGTAACACCTCAAAGAATGCATCCTTAATGGGCCCCACACCATTTTCATTTCTCTCCGGCTTTATTATAAATTTATCGCTATCAGGCGGCCATACTACAGCAGAAATTGCTTCTTGTATATGATTATTCAATTTTTTCCATCTATTAGACTCTACAAAATCTCCTTCATTTATTAAAAATTTCTTTTTAATTAACTTCATAATTATCACCAAAATTGAATAAATCTAGAATTTCAATGTCTAAAGCTTTTGCAATTTTTTCTATGGTATCTAAA
>CAYTEI010000143.1:0-2335 GCA_964436705.1 uncultured Thermococci archaeon | reverse complement strand
AAATTTCATTCTTTGAGAGCTTTTCTAAGTTCCTTCGTTCTGTTTTTCGAGATTTGTGATTTTAGTTTTCGGTTCTTGTCTACTAATCCGCATCCGATAATCATATCATTAATTTCTAATGCTACATATCCTGGACTTAACGAAGTTATCAATCTTTTTCTTTCAAAGAGAATATGATTTATCTCTCTCAAGTTTAGATTTTTAATATTTTTCTGGATTTCTTTTTCTAAAAATTGTAAAATGTAAGTAGTCGGTTTCAACCTGTTTCCCACATATCTTAGAGTTCTAATTCCACAGGCAAGGAAATTTTCTCTCAATTCTACATTTTGCGAAGTTGTCCAAATACTTCTTCCCTTCTCATAAAACTGAAAATTTTTCCAAAATTCTTTTTTTACTCCGAATCTTTCGAAAAAATAATCCTTAACTTTCTTTTCTAATTTTTGCAATGAAGATCCCTCCTGAATTTAAGTGATGAGGATAAACTCTAACACATTTTTCTAATTCATCGTCTAGTTCTTTACCTTCCCACTCAGTAACCCCGTTAGTATGGTTGAATTCGAAATTAGGATTTTTCAGGTTTCCTTTATCTAAAAATTTTGACACTATTAATTCATTTTCTCCCGGTGCAAAGGTACAAGTTGAATAAACAATGGTCCCGTCCTCTTTACAAACTCTAAATGCTTTTTCCAGAAGTTCTTCCTGAAGATTAGAAAGTTCTTCAATCTCAGATGGACTAGCTCCTTCCTCTAAATCCTTTTGTACCCTTACATTTCCCTCTCCGGAACAAGGCGCATCAAGTAAAACTTTTTCAAATTTAGGCTTTTCGGGAAAATTTCTGGCATCTCTTTCAGTGACAATCGTATTTACACATCCAAGTCTGTATAAATTAGATAATAGTCCCTTTGTTCTGTCAGGAAGGATATCATTTGCTATAATCTTTCCCTTATTATTCATCAAGTCGGAAATCTGAGTTGTCTTACTTCCAGGAGCAGCACACATATCCAAAACACTATCTTCGGAAGATGGTTCCAAAGCTAATGGGGGAATACCTGAGGAAGACTCTTGGATATAGAATTTTCCTAACCAATGAGCTAATGTTTTACTAGGATTTGATTTGACTTTTATGAAACGATCATTCCATTCTCTCTGCTTAAATTCCAACCCTTCACTTTTCAGAAGTTTTTTGACTTCCTTTTTTGAAGATTTAATACTATTTATTCGGATGTCGTGAGGGGGTGGGGTCTCAATCGTTTCTTTAAATTTTTCATAGTTGGGGATTATATCTTTGTAGCGTTCCATTAACTGATACTAATCAATGTTTTTCTGAAAAAAGTATTTTTCAATTTTTAGTCGTTACATTTTTTAAGCCGACGGATTTCGCTGTTTCTTTTAATTTATTCATTTTTTCTTCGTCCGGCTCGTCTAGGTCCTCAAGTGGATATCTCTCGTCAATATTTTCATAGTCTGATTTTACTAATGGGTTATAAGGAAGGAGATCATATCTTTCGACATTTTCTAATTCGCTAATGAATTCGGCTATTTTTCTGATATTTTCAACATCGTCAGTTAGATCAGGAACTATTGGAGTACGAATCCAGATTGGGGTTCCGTTTTTGTCGATAGTTTTCAAATTTTTCAGAATTTTATTTAATGGAACTCCCGTGAGTTCTTCATGCTTTTCTGAATCGCTATGTTTCAAATCATACAAAACTAGATCTGTATAAGGTAGAATATTTTCTATATTTTCTGGTTCGGAATATCCCGAAGTGTCTAGGGCTGTATGAATATTTTCATTTTTGCATTTTCGTAATAATTCTTCTGTAAACTTCGGTTGGACTAGTGCCTCCCCTCCTGAAATTGTGACTCCCCCTCCAGATTCTTCGTAAAATACTTTGTCTTTCATTATTTCCTCAAGAACTTTTTCTGTTGAAATTTTTTCTCCAATAAGTTCTCTAGCTCCTTTCGGACATTCTTTCACACATCGTCCGCAAGCCTCACATAACTCTTTTTCAGGAACTAAAGTATCCCCTTCTTCAGAGATTGCTTCGTTAGGACAATTTTCTATACAATTACCACAACCTATACACTTAGTTTTATACCAAGCAATCTGAGGAGTTTTGCTCCAAGTTTCCGGGTTTTGACACCATAAACAACGGAGAGGACAACCTTTCACAAAGACAGTAGTCCTAATTCCAGGACCGTCGCCTGTCGAAAATTTTTGTATATTTGTAATGATTCCTTCCATTTTTGTCCACCTATTTAGAAGTAAATATAAAAATATTAGAATATTCCCAATTCAAACTCTAATTTTTATCTAATTCCAGACAGGTTTTTA
>CAYTEI010000142.1:0-2386 GCA_964436705.1 uncultured Thermococci archaeon | reverse complement strand
TTCTTTTTGGATTTTTTGGAGTAGTTGTTGTAGGTTTTGTTGTCCGTGTATTTGTTTGTAGATGTTTAGGAATCCGAGTATTTTTTGTTGTGATTGTTTTTTGGTGTTTTTTATTTGTTTTTGTCTTTGTTTGAGTTGTTTTTTTCCTTTTTTGGTTATTGTGTAGTATTTTCTGTCTTCGTGTTCTTTGTTTGCTCGTTTTATGTATTCTTCTTTTTTTAGGCGGTTTATTGCTCCGTATATTGTTCCTGGGCTTGGATCCCAGTGATTATTAGATAATTTTTTTAGTTTTTTTATGATTTCGTATCCGTATCTGGGTTTTTGGTTCATTTCTTTTAGTATTAGGTAGGATAGGAGTTGTTTTGGTATTCTTTGGTGCATGGTTTTTCCTCTTTTTTGGGTCCATTGTGTTACGGATCGTAATACTTAAAAGGTGTTGGGATCTATGATGTTTAGAATCGAAACATTACAGATCGTAATATAGGTGATTTTATGGACCCAACCACAATAGCCCTAATAATCATAGCAATAACCGGACTAATCTACTCACTAAAAAGAAACAAAGAAAAGACAAAGAAATCTATGAAGATCGCTAAAGCAAGATTCATAGAAACAGCAACAGAAATAATATCAATCCTAGCGCTAATCGGATTATTCTTCGCACTAGTACCTGAATCAACAATCCAATCCCTTCTCGGAGGTAGTAATGCCTTACTCAGCGCACTTTATGGCGCCGGAATAGGAACCGTCACTATCATACCAGCTTTCGTAGCCTTCCCACTATCAGCAAGCCTAGTACAGAAAGGCGCACACCTAATAGCAGTAGCATCCTTCATAACCACACTAACAATGGTAGGTTTCGCAACTGCACCAATAGAGATAGAGCATTTTGGCAAAAAATTCACCCTAATAAGGAACGCCCTAAGCTTCATTCTAGCCATAATAATAGCCATAGGAATGGTGATCATCTTATGAATTACAAAGAAGTGATCCTAGAAAACAAGTTAAACATACTTACTATAGCCGCATACATCATAGCCCTTATATACAGTACTGAAATATTTTTTAGCGCTCTAGATACTACTTGGATGTATATTAAGGAGATGCTTCAAATCCTCCCTGCTGTATTCATAATTACTGGGCTGATAGAGATTTGGGTTCCAAGAGAAACAATAATGAAAACCTTCGGATCGAGTGCGGGGATTAAGGGTAAAGTTATATCTGTCTTCATAGGATCAGTATCCGCTGGACCAATCTATGCAGCCTTCCCAGTAACCCAATCCCTACTCAAAAAAGGAGCAAGCCTAGCTAACATAGTAATAATTCTAAGCGCCTGGGCAGTAGTGAAAATACCAATGCTAATAGTTGAAACAAAATTCCTAGGAATACCTTTCATGGTAACACGCTACATCCTAACAGTACCCGGAATAATAATCCTCGGAATAATACTGGAAAAAGTAATGAACCGGGAAGAAGTTATCAAGATCGCAAAGGAGATGGAAACCGATCTGGAGGAGGAGGTAATGGAGATTCTACCAGGGCATAACTGTGGAAGTTGTGGATACGGTGATTGTAAAGGTTATGCCGAAGCAATAGCGAATGATAACGTAGACCTGGATAAATGCGATCCCGGAGGAGAAAAAGTGCAAAACCAATTAAAAAATGCAATAGAAAATAAACAGGAGCAAAGAAACTAAAGATTGGATAGATAAAAATCATGGTTTTTGTAGGTGTATATCGAATCTGCTCCCGCCCAAATCAGAATCTTTAACCTTTATTTCTGCGTTTATGTGTTGGGCGATTTCTCTTAGCATGTAGTACCTTACCCCTCCAACACCGGTGGTCTCCCCTGTATAAACTTCTCCTTCGAATATTTCTTTTATGTCTTCGGGTAATTTTTTTCCATCATCCTTGATTTTTAGTAGGATTTCTTTTTCTTTTTCTTCTGCTTCTATTTTGATCTTATTGGATTTGGAGATCTGGATTCTGGATACTAGGATCTGTTTGAGTAGGGTTTGTAGGGTGTAATCTCCTTCCACTAAACCCATGGATTCAGGATAGTTTTTCTGGATCTCGACTTTTTCTCTTTCTCTTAAGCCAGAGATATTATCAAGGACAAGCTCTAAATCCTTGAGTAGGTCTCTTTCTCCGTTCCAATCAGTTCCCTCAACCTCTTCAAGCTTCTTCGCTAAACCTAAAACGTCATCTACTTTTCGTCCTGCTTTAATGGCTTTTTCTAGGTATTCTTGATGTTCTTCTGTGAGGTCGGCTTCTTCGAGTAGTTGGAGGTATCCTTGGACGGTTTGGTATTTGCTTCCTAGGTCCTGTCTTAGTAATGTATATAAGAAATCTTTCTTTTCTTCGGCTTTTTTTCGTTTTTTAAGGT
>CAYTEI010000141.1:0-2428 GCA_964436705.1 uncultured Thermococci archaeon | reverse complement strand
ATTTTTTCTCTGGAGGTTGTGTACAATTATTCTGAGACAGAATTAATGAAAAAGATCAGATTAAGGAAAACTTGGAACAACAAAAAGCTAAGCTAATGAACAAACTGATAGATCTGGAGCGAGAGATCAAAGAGAAAGCTGGTTCTGATAAATTCGATGAGAAGAAGATTGAGAACCGCATTGAAGGTTTAAAGAAAAAAATAAACGAACTGGATGATCAGATTACTGACTTAGATGAGGAAACAAAGAAGAAAGCTAAAGAGCTTGGAGTAGAACCTGATACCGGTAAAGTTAATTCAGTAAAATCAAGTCTTAGGACAGAAATTGAACAAGATAAAGAGGAAATAAAAAAGAAACCTGAAGTAAAAGAGGAAATCGAAAATAAAAGAAATGAAATCAAAAACATTCAAAATGAGATAGAGAAACTGGAAAATGAAATCAGTAAACTAAATGATAAAATTGAGGATTCAGATCTTGACGCGGAGATAGATGAAGAAAAAGAGCTGAATGACAAAAGAGATGACATAGTTGGTAATTTACAGAGTTTAATAGATGATAGAGATAAATTAAGAGATGAATTAGGGATAAATGAAAAACTTGACCTAGAAGAAGTTGAAGAGGAACTAGAACAGAAAAAGTACGAAGTAGATCTCTACAATTACTCCAACGAAATCGTTGAGAAATCCAAAGACCAGATAATGAAGAATGTACTGCCAAGAACCCAGGATCATATGGCTAAATTCCTACCCATTCTAACAAACAATAGGTATAAAGATGCTAGAATTGACTCTGAAAAATATGAAATAGAGGTATTCGATTCCAAGGCCCAAGAATATAAAACTAAAGAAATTTTCAGCGGTGGAACAAGAGACCAACTAAGTCTAGCCTTAAGACTAGCCTTCGCAATGGCTACACTACCACAAGAACGAGGAACAGCCCCCGACTTCATCTACCTAGACGAGCCCCTAGGATCTTTCGATACAGAAAGACAAGAAGCATTAACCGAACTAATAACTAGAGGAGAAATAGCGGAAAACTTCTCCCAAATCTTCGTAGTAAGTCACGTAGAAGGAATAAAAGACAAATTCGAATACCACATCAAAATGGAAGATGGAAAAATAGCTCAAACAAACTTAATTTCTTCTTAACTTATTTTTTTAATCATTTTACTTTATGGGTGTATAGTGTGAGTTCGTTTAGGTCTAATATTGGTGATAGTTTGGAGGATATTAGTTTAGATGAGTATTCTGAACTGTGTGATAATGGAGATTCTAGGGATGAGTTGTCAATTATTAAGGATTATGTTGATGATATTAGTGATGTTATTGATCTTAATTTTTTGGATAGTCATTTAAGTAGATTAGATGGTATTGAGGGTTCTCTTGTTGGTATGGATAAAGGGAACACGAAAGATAAAATTATTAGTCCCTTAATTTATTGTAATGATTGGACTAGGTATTCTAATGATATTGATGCTAATTTTTCTGGTGATATTGATAATATTAATTCTGAATATGCATTGAAGGTAAATGGGGAAATGGTTTGCCTAATTAAAGTTAAAGGCTATGGTAAGGACTTCAGTGATGAAGAGACTAAAGAGATTATTGATTTTTTAGGTAGGAATGAGGTTAAATGGTTATCAATTACTAATGGTCAAATCATTAAGGTTTTTGATCTTGATTGGCCTGGGAAGTATCCTGATCCATTGTTTAGTGTTGGACTTGATGAGATTCATTCAGATCCTCATTACTTGACTTTATTGTCTAAAAAGTTTCTTAAAAATGGTATTTCGTCTTCAATTAGTGAGGAAATTTGTGATTTGCAGGACCCTTTTTCTGATTTGAAGAAATTTGTAGATAAGTTAGTGGATGATTTTAGTCAATTACTATGTTTCTTGGGTTCAGATGAGTATCATGACGTAATCAGGGGGAGGACAGAAGAATTCATTGAAGATCTTATTAAAGATTTAAGAAAAGAGGAGTTGGCTGAAAAACAAAGTCTCATTTCCTCTGAGTCTAAGAATGGTGGTAAAAAGTATTCTAAGAATGAATTGCTGAAATATCTTCTGGATAAATATGACGAGGTAGGTGAATTTCCTAGACCTACAGATGTTAAAGAGGATAGTGAGATGCCATCAACAACAGTTTATTATGATTACTTTGATCTTGACACCTGGGATGATCTTTCAGAGTACATAGAATTAGAGGAGGGCGTCATAAAAGAGAATAGTGAAAATGAAAGTTTAGAAGATTTTGAAGAAGAAGAGGGTCAGTCCAAGATTATTGAAGAAGGAGTTAATTCAGAAAAAATAAAGCAAGATACAAGTGTTGAAGATAGAAATAATAGAACGGGGCTTAATGAATTAATGCATGATGTTTGTGAAAAAAACACTTCTAATTCAGGAACTGGTCTGGACTCTTTCTATGGA
>CAYTEI010000140.1:527-2444 GCA_964436705.1 uncultured Thermococci archaeon | reverse complement strand
TCTTAAAAGAACAAAAGAACTAGAAAACAAAATAAATAACCTTGAAAAACAAATAAGTTGGGCTAACGAAATATATAACGAAATAAAAACAATTATGAGTGTTTATAGATCCGTGAAAGAGGATCTGAGGGAAAAAAATCTTGAATACATAAACTATTTCACGAATCAAATCTTCGAAGACCTATACCAAAGCTCTAGTTACGAAAGAGTATACATAGACGAAAACTACGGAATAGAAATGATGAAAACCGATGAAAGCTCTATAACCCCTGAGAATCTTAGTGGAGGGGAAAGAGCTATTCTGAATTTAGCTCTCAGAGCCGGTATTTATAGATTAATTGCTGAAAGAGACCAAGAAACCGGGCAAAGCTTACCGCCTTTTATTCTAGACGAACCAACTACTTACTTGGACGATGAACACATCAACCAATTAGAAAAAATGTTAGACACAATAAAAGAATGGGAAGTACCCCAAGTCATAGTAGTGAGCCACGACGATTCCCTCAACCAAAGCGATGACCACGAATGACAAAGAACGAAAAACCCCACGAAATACAATAGCCAAGTAGAACTAAGAATAGAGCAGGTGAGTTAAATTGTTGAATCAGAAGCTTTTGTTGCGATGAAAGAGATTATGAATAATGTAGATAAGAAACTATCAAACTAATTAGATGAGGAAAAAATCCTAGCTAGGAGAACTTATCTTAAATTAGGAGAGGAAAACGGGGAAATAGAATCCGTAAAAAATAATCCGAAAGTTTACGCCTCAAAAATAACTGAGTTAGGGACCTGGTCAAAGGATCCCTGGGTAAATACTTACGGATTAGATTCCAGTGACACCAGACCAATAGAGTATGTGAACGGGTTAATTCTAGACACTGCTTACGCTAAAATAGGCGCAGTAGGCCAAAGTGTAAATAAGCCCTTAGAAAGAAAAGGAACAATAATAACTACTGTTTATTTCGGTGGCGAAGAAGCCAGTATAAGCGACCAAACAATCAAGGATGAAGAAAATATAAAAGCCGAAATAGTGAATTTCCCCGAAGTAGAATGGTCTAGAAGCCTTTCCAACGGAGTATCAATGGTTGCTAGGACTTTAGCTGAGAGTAAGCATTGTAAAAATTATTTAGAAGAAATAAACGGTGCTTTATTCATTGACGGTTCTATTTATCCTTTAGGTCTGATTTATTGGATAGTCGTTAGTAAATCAAACATAGACTCCCCTGCGAGTACTTGGAACAAACCTAAAGAAATAGTTAAAAACTATATCGAGATAATCGAAGCTCAGAAAAGAAAAGACTTACCCGTCATAGGAATAGTTAAAACTTCGAGTTCTAAACACTTATTAGAAGCTTTAGAAGAAAAAACACTGGGGTCTGGTAACGGTTTCTCTAACCTCCCTTGGAACACCGACCACCAATTCATGAGTGAAGTACTACATAACAACGCAAAAGATGAATTAACTTACACCTCTTGGTTTATTCATAAAAAAACTAAATTAAAAACCGGTGATTCCTCGAAAAAATACGAAGTCCTTGAAGAATTCGATTTAGAGTTAGGGAGCCCAAAGGATTACCGAAGAACTTTTTTTTACATAAGATTACCTAGAACAGGCGCTATTCTCAGAGCTGAAACCCCTTACTTCATGGTTAAAGACAAAGAAGATAGGGAAATGATCCAGAACAAAGTCCTTAGCGAAGTATCTAAGAACCTAGATATCCCTAAATCAATTAGTCGTGCTGATAGATTAGCTAATATATCTAGGAATAATAGAGACAAACTAAGGAAAGGAATAAAGAAAACACTTCATTATTATGATTATAATTGGGACGGTAGATGGGATGATTTAGAAGAAAATTATTGGAGTTAAAAACATGACTGAGGATATCGAAGATTTGTTAGAGAAAGATCCTGAAG
>CAYTEI010000140.1:0-445 GCA_964436705.1 uncultured Thermococci archaeon | reverse complement strand
ACTAGTGAAGAATTAAAAGTGAGTCGTACGGAGAATAGGATACAAGGATTTATCACGACTGATAGGAGGGATAAGGTCAGAATAGGGGATTACGTCGAAATAGGTTACCCTGACAAAGAAGAAATACTTTTCTCGTCGATACAAGGTTTGAAATACGAATCATACACAGATATCGATGATAAAACCGATTCCCACCACCATATCACTAAGAGTAAAGAATTAGATGAATCAGATTACCCTTTAATAGCTGAATTAAAACCTATATCTATTCTAGAAAGAAGAAACGGGGAGTTAAACAGAAGAATAGTTGATAGAGTACCTAAACCTAATACACCGATAAAAACTTCGGAGAACAAGAAAAAAATTAGGACCGGGTTGAACATACCCCAAGAAGGTGTTTTCGTTGGATTCGTATCAGTTGGGGGTAAGAAACAACCGGAAGACC
>CAYTEI010000139.1:0-2451 GCA_964436705.1 uncultured Thermococci archaeon | reverse complement strand
ACTCGAACGAGGTCTTTTTTCAGACATACCGTGAACCAGTTATTTTCAATATCTCATTCAAAAATTTTAATATGGGGTCAATTCATCACCCACCAAACCTTCGGTTTGGAAGGTGTCTTCTTGGCTAAACAAGATAAATAATTCCAACCCCTCACTTCCAAATAACCAAACCAATTAGAACATCAAAATCAAAAATTCCATAAACTTTTTTCGGCTCCTTCACCCTAAATAGATGGAAGGAGGTGAATCACTTGGCCTTAGGAGAAAAAACAAATAAAAATAGGATCGGAGTAGCCATTTTCGCACTCGGATTAATACTTTTACTCTTTACATTTTATACAGCTTTTTCAGTGTTCACCAACCCCTCTGCTCTAGAAGGATTTTCACAATTAATTCCGAAGGGGGAAGGAGGCGGGGTTTTGGGAAGTGTCTTTAATATCGTAATCTACGTGGTAGGAGCATTGCTTCTCTGGGTAATGGGAAGCATATCTGGAAGAATTGCAAAACACGGGATAAAAATCTACATATCAACACCGACTAACGAAGAACGTGCTCCGTAGATTCTAAAAATTTCACAAAGATTTATCTTCCCACAAATTTTCAAAATTTTAGCAATATCTTTATTACTAACATCTTCCACCTTGGAAACAGAGAAAAATCTATTATGAAATTCTCTAACGAACTTATTTATTTTCCCACCTTTAAATAGTGAATTTAAACTTCTTTTCTAAAATCAGAGATTTTGACCTCTAAATATCTTAAAAAAGATAAGAGAAAAACTCCAATATTTAAATTATTTTCTGAATAGGATAAGAAAAGGCTTTAAAACCTTCGCTAAATCCAATCCCCACCTAAGAAACATAAACATTCCCTATAAAGGGAAAGCGTAAGTTTAACACGTCAACTATACAATCAAAAAAAGACAGGAGCCGTCCTTTATTCAACTTAATGACTGGAAGGGGAGAAAGGAAATAGTAACAATAAATATTTCGAGGATATGTAGTGTTCGGGCTCGTATTCTGTCGTAAGCTAAACGAGATATGGATTATTGGAGATAAATTATTATGTGGGACGAAAACCAGTTTGGGAAAATCTACGATAAACAGTTGACTCTATCAGATGAAAAGTGGGGTTGGAATGGATTTGAAAATTGAGGTGGATTCCGATAGATAAAGAGAATAAAACGGTAATTTTTGAGGATTTGATGTTGATCTTGGAAGATAGAGAATGGCACACAATTGGAGATATTGCTGAAAATCTTTCTTTATCGGTTGGAACAATGGGGGATATTATTGGGAAATTAGAAGAAGCGGATGTACTCAAATCTACTAATCATCTAAAGAAAACAAGCCTAGTTAAAGGTTCAAGTTTCATTGATAATTTTCTTGATCTCCCGACCGAACATGATGGAGATTAAATATAGAAGAAAAATTAGAATCCCTAAAAAATAAAAATTTGAACCGCTAAGAGTTCGTAAAACGAAAATATTTTTCATATGCTGGAATAAAAAGAAAATTACATCTTTAATTAAAAAATTTAAGATAAATAAACTACGAATAATAATAAAAATAAAAAATATTTTCTTAAAGTAAAAAAAGATTATTAAAAAAACTTTAAAAAATTCTGAGAACTAGATAGCTTTTATTTTAACTTAAAAGATTTTTAATAAAATCAAACAGACAATATACAATGTAACTAATTGGAGTGTCCCAAATTGTCTAGGTCTAAGACCGAAATTATCCAAGCTATTCTCAAAACTGTACGTGACGACCCGTGTGGGAAGACCAAAATTATCCGTTACGCCAACCTAGATTGGAATATGGCCAAAGAATACATCGAAGCATTGGTAAAAGATGATATGCTGAAAAAAGAAAAAATCGAAAATGGAAAGCAGAAACATCTCTATAAATTGACTGAAAAAGGTAAAAATCTGTCTAAGCAGATTGGGAAGATTAGAAATCTCAGCAGAATCTTGCAATAATTTAAAGAACAGACCTAACTTTTTTCTGATAAGTTAATTAAGAGAGTACATAATATTTTTTATCGATCTGATGGAGGGTCATGGAACGAGGTATTCTAAACCGAGCCAGATGATAAAAACCCCAAGGACGCCAAGTAGGAAAAATAAAGGTTTCCCCTCTTTCTTTTTAGGCATAATATCTCTGCTAACCATAAACAACATCAGGCCTGAAACGAAGGCAAGTATGTATCTTTCCATGTTTGGACTTATTTCTATAAAGATTCCCGACAGAGTACCTATTACGGGGGCGCTGGATAGTAATATCTTGTTAATTGTTGTCTCCGAAATTTTGTGAATCTGTTCCAGAGCGATAGAGGATGATAAGGTGTGTATTAAGAATGGTATCGCGGTTAAAAATCCCAAGATTGGTTCGAGTTCAACTATTGTAACTAGAATAAATCCTTTGATGAATGGGTCTATGAAAAATCCGG
>CAYTEI010000138.1:0-2459 GCA_964436705.1 uncultured Thermococci archaeon | reverse complement strand
TGAATTCCTTATATAAAATCTTTCGTGGGAGACTTACGATGCCCATGTGAATAGCCTAATAATAATTATTGTTAGATAATTATTGGGGTTTTTGATTAAAGAAGTATTTGGATTAAGTAGTATAGGATTATGGATGTGAATATTCCGTTTAGCGCCATTCCTAATCCGCTTATGGCTCCGCTTAGTTCATCTTCAAGTATTATTTTAGCTGTACCTAGACCGTGGGATGTCACCCCCATCGCTAATCCTCTGGCTACCTTATCCTTTACTTTTAATAGGTTAAGGATAGGGATCCCAAGTGAGTTACCTAATATCCCAGTTATTATTACTAGTATTGCTGTGAGAGAACTTATACCTCCAATTTGATCGCTCACACTTATCGCTATTGCTGTAGTAACACTTTTTGGAGCGATACTTAAAAGTAGTTCCTCACTACCTCCGAGTACCTTAGCTATAAAGAAAGCGCTTAGAATGGCGGTTAAACCTCCTATAAAAACTCCTAAAAATATTTGAATGGAGTAATTCTTTACAACATCTCTTTTCTTGTAAAGCGGGATTCCTAGACTAACTACGGCTGGCCCTAAAAGAAAGCTTAAAATTCTACCACTTTCCATGTAGGAATTATAATCAATGCTTAAACCCTTTAAAATAATTATAATTAACATTATAGAAAGCAGTACTGGATTAAGATAAAAAGCTTTTTTCTTTTCATAGATTTTCTTGAATAAGTAGTAAGCAAATATTGTGATAAAGATTCCGAAGACTTTCATCTTGAAACCTCCACTACTTTAGCTGTTATCATGATAGTTACAATGAAGCTTATGAAAAGGGCTCCTAGAATTGGTATTATCTGGGTTTTCATTAAATTCCAGTAGAGTATTATTCCTACTCCAGGAGGTATGAACATTACACTCATGTTCTCCACTAAGAATTCAGCCTCTTTCTCCACATCTTCAAGATTAATGATACCAAAACTTAATGAGGAAACAAGTAAAACCATTCCTAAAACGTTGCCTGGAACCGGAATATCTAAGAACCTTACTATGGCTTCTCCTAAAAAGTAGAAACCGAAAATAAGGGTTATACCTTTATACATGATCTTCACCTTATTAATTCGATCTTCTAGGTGGCTGTAAAAAATCTTCTATTATTACCTATTAAATCGATGGATTTAGGTTTATATGGTTAAATTCTTTAATTTGTTTTAACATTTATCTTTGGTGATATTTATTGATGAAATATCTTTTTATTCTTTAGAGGAAATTGAGATTATAGAAGAAGGAGATAATTTACCTGAAATAATTATAGACACCTTTTAGAATATGGATTTCGAATTAAAGGATGGAGATGTATATATCATAACATCAAAAGTTCTTTCAATGTATGAAGGTCGAGACGTAAATCTGGATAGTGTGGAACCTAGTAATAAGGCGAAAGCTATAGCTAAAGAGACAAGAATGCTTGATAAAAAAGTTGAACTTATCTTAGAAGAAGGAAATATCATAGCATCTATACCAGTGCAGAAATTCGGTGAAGATTATATCCTAAAACGGTCGGAGAACAAAGATCACGCTAAAAAAGCCCTTAAAGAAATATCATCAATGCTACTTACTAAAAGAAATGGAAGAATCTGTAAAGGTGTTGGAGTAGATCTATCAAACTCTTCAGGGGGAAGGCCACGCTACTGCCAAAGGATCCAGATGAAATTCCTGAAAAATATACCAGTCTAAAGCCCAAAAACAATGCAAAAATCCAGGAATTAATACTGGATTATAGTATAATATTTTATAGTGTTATGGAAAGGTTCTAGTTCTCATATGAAGATTAAATAAAACAATTTTTATGTCCGATATTCTATTTCTTTTGCTTGATAGTTTTCAATATCAGTTTTCTTGTATATTTTAGTATTTATTTATTTGGCTTCCGGTTGATGTAGAGTATTTGACAGTCTTTTACCTGTTGAAAAGAATTTTATTTTTTTATATTGTTTTGAATCAGTTTTTAGGGTATGTTGAGTTGATTTTTAGTCTATTAATTTAGCTGTATCCCCGACTCCTCCTGGATTCATAGGGTAATAGATGGTTTTTTGATCTTTTTTTATTATTTTAATTTCTCCGTTTTCCTTTTTTAGGTATTGAAATCCATAAACTTTGATTATTGGGTAGGGGGATAGATAAGTGTAAGTTAGTATGTATCTCTCATCGTATGTTCTATAAACTGCGATCCTGCCTTTATTTTTGGTTAATTTTTCGAGATCTACTACTTCATTGATTTTGTTTGGTAACCATATGTTTTCTTTGTTTTCCATAGTGTTTAAAGCTTCATCTACATTATATGTTGGTCCTAATGAAACAACTACTGGATTTTTAAAATACATACCGCCTGCTCCAAATTTTAACTCCCGCTTCATACTTTGATCCGCTACTTCCGATGCAGTGAAATGCCATGAGAAAATAAAA
>CAYTEI010000137.1:0-2478 GCA_964436705.1 uncultured Thermococci archaeon | reverse complement strand
TATTTCTAAACTGTGCTTGCGTGACCGTAAGACTTCCTTCTTCTTTCATGTATTCTTTGAATTGGCTCCAGAATTGTTTTTGCAGTTTTTCTATTTCACTGAGTTCTGAGTCGATCTCTTTGACGGATTTTTCCCATTCGTCTGGTTTTGATACTATTTTGAATTGTGGGGCTGGTTTGGAGTTGTCTATTTTTATGAGGTTTATTTCTATTGCGAAGAATTGGACTTGGTCCTCTGAGTTTTGGTTTAGCCAGTCAATGGCTGTTCTATGTTCGTCTCTTATTTTTTCGCAAATCCAGATTACGTATGAGGCTCCTACTCCAGATCCATATGTAATGATCTTACCAAGATGATCATGATTGCTCTTACCAAACTGGTTCTCAATAATTACTTTTTCTTCTTCTTGTTCGAGTTCAGCTAAAATATCAGCTCTATAAGAACCAATTACAGCCTCTGTATCTTTTAGTTCAAGATTTAATCCTATTTCTTCTGATAGTAAGTCAAGATGGTCGGCTAACCATGGTGTGAAGTCTTTTTCTTCATCATCCCAGTAGTTCCTAAGATCTATATTATTAATCCTACCAAGATCTGACAAACAAACACCAATAAAACAATAACTACAAAATTACTTAAAAATTACGCTTGTTTCATGAAAGATTCTAAAACAAGATCTCCTAAAATTACAGTGATATAAAGATTTTACTCTATTTTTTAGATCTGTTTTTGCCAGTTTGTTCACCGGCTATATTTATAATCAATTTTTTTGAATAGTAACTTGAGATTTGTCTTTTGAGATTATTAAGGAACTCAACGAAATCTTCTTTTTTGATATAATAAGGCTCAAATTTCTCAATATCATCAAATGTTTTATTTCTTTTTGATTTTTCAAATTTAAATACTCAAAGAATCCTAAGTGAAGTGTTTTAGCCTTTTCTTTTAGAAACTATAAGTAATTAAATTTCACCTCATCAAAGACTTTAAATTTTATAGTGATATTATTAACAATGTGGTCTTTTTATGCCAGAAACATGGTTAAATGCATTAAAATCTTATTCTTATTATGTTAATCTTAGTGACTATGAAAAAGCAAACAAATTTCCTAATTTTTTTGAATTGGAAATCGAAGGGGACAGAGAAAGTACAATAAAATTTGAAAATTACTTTCAGGAAACAGCTCCGAACCATAAGGAACCATATTATGAAGTTACTTTCTGGAAATTGTACTCTCAACCACCATTCCGTAATAAAGAAACCAACAAAGTTATTCGAAGTTTCAAGGAAAAAGAAGTGAAGGCCAATGAATTCTGGACAAAGATTGAAAAATTTACTAATAGTCCGAATAGAAATTATCTTAGCGAAATTAGGGATTTTTTAGGTATTAGCTCTCCTGTCCTTGCTGTTGCACTAACTTTTCCTGCTCTGGCCAATCCAGATATTTTACCAATGGTAGATAGTCAAGTTGCGACATGGGTTAATCAAAACGCTGAAAAACATAATGAAGGCAGAAATAAGGAACTTACTAAATTCCATATGATAGATATGAGTTATACGTCTCTTAGAGATAATGATTTTACTAATTACTTAAATTGGGTTCACTGGTGTCAGGAAACTGCTCAGATTTTAACTGAAAAAACGGATCTAAAATGGCGGCCCCGAGATGTGGAAATGGCTGTATTTACGGCAGAAAGAGAGAATAAAGACCTCAATCCATTATAATAAAACCGGATCCAAAAGAATCCCTATATATTCGTACAATTCAGATTGAAATCATATTGATATAGGCAAATTTTATTAATCGAAAGCACAAGATTCTATGTGGAGGATAAGTTTGCCACCATCAGCTGTTAAGACCGTGAAGGATCTTATTTATTGGCAGTATGCTAAGATAATCTCTAAATCTGCCGGCATGGGAAAAAAGAACTATGGATTTATCATGAGCAAATTCAAGGACCTGCAAAAAGGAGAAATTGAATGGTCCACCTCAATAAGAGAATACGTAAAAGAAAGAGAAGCCGAAGACAAATGCATATACTGTGAAGACGAAAAAGAGAACCTAACACTAGAACATCTCCTACCACTAAGTAGAGAAGGCCCAGACCTATCAGAAAACGCAGTCCTAGTCTGCCAATCCTGCAACTCATCAAAAGGAGATAAAAGACTCTACGAATGGTACGCAGACAAAGAAGACATGGAAACTGCTTCCTATGATGTCCCAAGAATAGCCGAAGGAAAATACCTAAAACTACTACACAAACTACACAAAGAAAAAGGAACCCTAAACACCTCCCTAGAAGAACTAGAAAAGCTATGCACCAACTGCGACATGGGAACAGAATGCCCAGACGAACAAGAACTATCTCTATACTGCCTAGAAGGAATATTCACCAAAAAAATACTTTAATGAACTTAATAAGGATTATTTTACTGGCTATTTATTTTTCATTTAAAGTGTCTGTTAGATCCTACAAACATATTAGG
>CAYTEI010000136.1:954-2489 GCA_964436705.1 uncultured Thermococci archaeon | reverse complement strand
TCATCAGTCCTCTCTTCGATATCTCGTTGATTATATCCTTGGCTTTTTCCCTCTTGATAATCAGATCATCCCCTCGTTGATTGTTGACAACCGCAACTATATCACCATCCTCGGTGAACATGTTGAACTAGCCCTTGTCATCCTTCTGACCATCCTTATCCGAAGAGCCCTCCTCTACCTCCCTCTCTTCCTCCAGACAATCATCATACGTCCGTCCATGCCTTCTCTTCTCCTTGTACCTCAAAAGGTCCAGACCCAGGTCTTTGGGCACGCTTTCCCTATCGTCCGCCAGCACCATCATGTCCCTAGCCTTTACGACTTCCTCGATATTACCCCGGGTCTTATCGCTGCCCTCAACGGCCAGCATCAGGTCGACGCCCAGCTCATAGGCACTTCCGACAATGATCGAGGTCATGCCTATCGAGTCGGCATCGAAGAGTTCGACCACATTTCCGATACCCATAAACAAGGAAACGTCTTTTCTATCCTTCAAATCTTCAAAAGCGGAGAGTGATTCCGCGAATCCCTTTCCAACCGGTTCCAGAATCGGATCGACCAAAGGCCAATCGTACCCCTTGCTCTCGGCCTTCTCCAGAAGATCCTCCAGATATTCCGCCCTCTCATCCGGGTCGGACGGGTAAAAACCCTCGCTCGAATCTCTGGGAATCAGTACGACAGGGATATCAAGCCCTTCAAAACTGTCGATGGTAGAACCCTCGACACTGATCACCAGATCTACTCCTGACTTTACAGCGGCCTCTATCTCGCTTTCTTCGGTGCTATCGATGCTGACAGGGATATCAAAATTGTCCTTCACCAGGGAAACAAGGTGTGGAACATCCTTTGGATTGCTTTCGCCAGCGGTCATGCCGATATCCAAAATCTCGGCCCCGCTATCGACATAATGCCTACACATCTCCAAAAACCCCTCATCGGACAAGCATGGAGCGTCCACGATCTCGGCGACCACTCGAGGAGGAAAATCTTCACCGGCCAGAACAGAACGGGGGGCTTCACCGACCTCGAAATTATCAGGATCTGATTTTCCCTTGAATTCTTTACGACTCCCGGAGATTAATTCTTCCACTCGTTTTGAAGCATTTTTTTTCAGAAACTCATCGGCGGGGTCTTTTTTGGTCAGATCAAGTTCCTCGAAATTGTCCAGGATGGTAGGGATGTCGGCAGCGAATTTAGGTCCTTTGATTACCGGGGTATCTAGCTTTTTCCGAGCCTTTTCGAGATTGAGTTCGGACATACCTGGAACCACTACGGCGGAGATGTTTTCCAGCTCTTTTTCAGAAAGATGAGACGAAAGGATATCAAAGTTTATGAAAGAAGCTATGGGAACGGGTAAAACAATTACTTCGGTCGTGGCCTCTGAATCTTCCGAATATTTTCTGACATCTTCTTCGGCCCTCTGACCAGTAACCAGCAAGATTTTAGAATTTTCTTTCATGGATAAACCCCAAGCATCTAATTATCCTCACTTTGGTGTGATAAACTGTTTTTTCTAATTTCGGAGATAAGTCTCAACT
>CAYTEI010000136.1:0-944 GCA_964436705.1 uncultured Thermococci archaeon | reverse complement strand
TTTTTCAGCTTCTCTTATTCGCGTTCCTAAGATTGCAGCTTCGATGAGATAAAGATCGGTTCTTTTCAAAGGATGGGGTTCAATTTCTTTTTTTATGTGTATTTTTTTCACCGATCCAATTATATTGGCTAATTGGGATTTGCCTATTTCGTCTTCTATAGTTTTTTTCTCAGATTCATCGACTACGAATTCGATTGAAGCTTCTGAATCCTCAATGTAGGGGCTGTTGATTGTCTCTGATTCAGAAAATTTTGGTGACGATTTTTCGGATAGATAATCGGATAGTCCGTATTTCAGCAGGACTTTTGCGTCAGATATTATGTTTACGGTACCTTCTTCAGATCTTAGAATATTTTCATAAGTCGTCGTATCTTTGTAAATTTTTAGTTCGATTTTATCTTTTGACTTTTTTTTAACACCTACAACTGCATTGTGCGGTTTATTCCTCTCCGAACAGGTTGTTAGAACCGTTTCTGAAGCTATTTTCTTTTTCAAACCTAACTTTTCTAAATTATTCAATATTATCCCAGCATTGTTTATTCATCAAGATTATTCGATTAGAATGCGGTTTTTTATTCCTTGGATAATTCCCTAAGTGTGGTTTCTCTGCAAGCGAAAGCGTTGTGTGGATGTATACTCTCTAAACTTTCAGCTTCAACCCTTATCTCCGTATCTTCTGGGAAGTTTTCCTCCTGAAGTTTGTGAAAACAATTGTTTAGGGTAAGTCTGATGATATCTTCAATGAATTTAGGTTTTTGATAGGCTTTTTTAATCAGTTCGTATTCATCATCTCTCTTAAGAAGTGTTGTTACGGGAGCGGAGAATGCTTTTCTAGCAGAATTTACCAACCAGTCCAGGTGGACTAATCTTTCACCGTTTGTGACCTTTACGGAGAGGTTTACTCGCTGGGTATGGCTCGGAGTTTTTTGTTTAGGGGTATCTTC
>CAYTEI010000135.1:0-2514 GCA_964436705.1 uncultured Thermococci archaeon | reverse complement strand
CTATCCTTTTTTTTTTTTTTATATCGGCAGGGATTTATATGGGAATTTTTGATTTAGAGAGTATTACACCAGATGATGACTTAAAAAACAAACTATTCTATAATAATGATAATTTCAATATGAGGATTATTGATCTTGATTCAGGACAAAGAATTCCAGAATGCGAAATGGACACCCATGTAATATTTAATATTCTCAAAGGAGAAGCCAAGATAAAAGTCAATGAAAAAGAAAAAGAGTTACGAAAGGAACAATGCTTAGTAACTGAACCAGTAAAACTCTCCATGAGAACAGAAAAAGGAGTAAAAATCCTAGGAATACAAATAAACCAAACATGAAATATAAGAGGTAATTAAATGTGTGAAGAACCCAACAATCATCATAAGGATAAAGAATTTAAAAAACGTATTCAGAAGCTCCAAGGTCTTTCTAAGGCCCTTCATTGCCCAACCAGATGGGATATAATAGATATAATAGGAACTAACGAAATAAAAACAAACCAAATACGAAAAGAGCTGGAAAAAAGAGGTTATGAGTTTTCCAAGTCAGGCCTCTACTACCACTTAACTGAACTTAAAGAAGCCGGACTAATAGAAGTGTCAGGATACATAGAAGAAGGAAAAGGAGCACCAGAAAAGAAATGGAAATTAACCAAACAAAAAATCAAAATAAACCTACTAAAATAAGATAAGTTATATTTTGGCAGCAATCCAAGTTGAAGAACTAGTTAAACGGTTTTGAGATCTAACTGCTGTAGATCAAATATCATTCAAGGTCGATGAAGGAGAGTTATTCGGATTCCTTGGTCCTAATGGGGCTGGTAAAACTACTACTGTTAGAATGCTTACTGGAATCCTAAGACCTGATGCGGGAAACATAAAAATACTTGGAAAGAACTTTAAGAAGCAGACTTCTTCATTGAAAGAGGATATCGGTGTTGTTCCTGAGATAGCTAATGCTTATGAGGATTTAACCGGATGGCAGAACATGATGCTTAACGGTGAACTCTATGGAGTACCAAAAAAAGAAAGAAAAACCAAAGGAAAAGATCTTTTGAAAGAATTTGGAATACATGACAGAAAAAACTCAAAAGTAAAAAATTACAGTAAGGGTATGAAGCAGAGACTAATGCTAGGAATGGCACTAATAAATGATCCATCCATACTTTTCTTAGATGAACCAATATCGGGTCTAGACGTTCAAAGCCAACAACTAATAAGAGAAAAAATTAGAGAACTTAAAAATCAAGGAAAAACAATATTCTTAACCACCCATAATCTTCTAGAAGCGGATAGACTCTGTGACACAGTTGGAATAATAAATGATGGAGCAATTATAGCTATTAACTCTCCAGAAAATCTGAAAACAACGATTGAAAGCTCTAAATCTGTCTTAGTAAGTTTTTCTGCGAATCCGGATAAGGAAACAATTAGAGATCTTGGAGATGTTGAAGATATAGAAAAACAAGGAGATAAGATCAGAATTTTTTCTCCCAATCCTGGGTTACTCGTTAAAAAACTCGTTAATCTTGCTAATAATAATGATCTTGAGATAAAGACGATGAAAACTCTTGGGCCAAGCCTAGAAGAAGTTTTCACTGAATTGACGGGTGGTTCTGAGTGATTAAGCAGTTCAGAAGATCTTTCGCTATAACTAAGAAGAATTTGCGTATTTACTATGCAAAGGGTCCAGTCGTTATATTTGGATTATTACTACCAGCATTCTTCTTTCTAGCATTCTCCTTGGGAAGAGAAATGACTGGGATATCCATAGTGGTTGGTATTACAGGTATGTCATTATGGTTCTCTTCTACCTCAATAAGTCCAGTGATAACCCCTTGGGAGACTAGAGACAAAACCCTTGAAAGAATAATAACCACACCGATAAATCTACCAGCAATGATAATAGGGGATATATTAGCATCACTCATAATGGGGTTCTCTATAACTATTGTGGCTGTGCTGATTATTTCTTTGGTTCTTGGAGTAGGATTAGTTAATCCGGTACTATTTGTTTTATCTTTGTTTCTAGGAGGTTTATGCTTCTCATCTATTGGTTCATTGCTCGCCTCAATGCCTACTGAAGTCCCTGCAAACGTTATGATGTTATCTACAGTTATAAAATTTCCAATAATATTTATAAGCGGAATATTCATCCCACTTCAGAACCTGCCTAGTTGGGGATCTATAGTAGCAAATCTCTCCCCTCTAACCCACCTGGTAAATTTAACAAGATATAGCTTCACATCTATTGAAGTTCCTTGGGCTAATTTGTTCGTTTTAGGGTTTTTCACTGCTTTATTCATGGGTTTAGCAGTTCTAGCTCATAAGAAGACATTGCCTAAAAGGATTTAACCTTATAGTTTGGTATTTCTTTTTTCCATTTTTATTCTGTTAGTTTATTATTCTGGTACTTCTTTAGGGTCCTTGCTATGATTAGTCCATTTATGAATCCGATTCCGATGTTAGAGATTAAAGAGATTATTCCTGTTGTGATGGTGACGATCCAGATGTC
>CAYTEI010000134.1:0-2537 GCA_964436705.1 uncultured Thermococci archaeon | reverse complement strand
GATGATGATCCAGACAATTTAGAAAGAACCAAGGTATTTTTAGAAAAACAAAATGACATATTTAATATTATAACCGTTACTTCCGGATCAGAAGCCCTACGCCTACTAGATAAAACAGATATTATAGTTTCAGATTATCAAATGCCCATTATGGACGGTCTAGAACTATTAAAAAAAATAAGAAAAGAAAAGAATAGTGATATCCCCTTCATCATCTTCACAGGTAAGGGAAGAGAAGAAGTAGCAATGAAAGCCCTCAACCTAGGAGCGAATAGATACTTACAGAAAGGAGAAGGCTCAAGATCACAATTTGAGATCCTAGGAAATGCAATCAAACAAGAAACAGAACGAAAAAAAACCAAAAAAGAAAAGCAGAAGAGCGAGAAAAAATACCGAAGATTAGTAGAAACCACCGGAGACATCATAATCACACACGATAAAAACGGAAATATCAAGTTCATAAACCAAGCAGGACTTGACTTCTCAGGCTATACAGAAGAAGAAGTTAAAAACAAAAATATTATAGAGTTCATCCCTAAAGATGAAATCCCAACCCTAATCAAAAGAAAGAAAAAGAGAATCGAAGAAGGGAATAGAAAAAGCTTCAAATACGAAATCACATTCATCAACAAAAACGAGGAACGTATAGACGTCAATATTAACGCTACTCCAATATTCAAGGAAGATGAATTCAAAAAAGAATTAGTAGTTGCAAGAGACATAACAGAACGGAAAAAAACCGAGAAAGAACTACGCAGATCAGAAAAAGAAAAGTCTCTGATACTTGAAAATGCTGATGAGATAATCACACATCACGATAAAAACCACAATATTCAGTGGGCAAATCAAGCTTATCTTGAAACAACTGGCCAAACCCTTGAACAGGTGAAAGGACAAAAATGCTACCATGCCTGGGGACTTGACACTCCTTGCAAAGGCTGTCCTGTCACGAAGGCAATAGAGAATGGAGAATCTTTCGAAGCAGAATTAACACCTCGAAACCAGGAACACTGGCCCCAAGACCAAGGCTCCTGGCTTATCAAAGCAAGCGCAATCAAAGATAACAAAGGAAACATAACAGGAGCGGTCGAAGTCGCAACAGACATAACAGAAAGAAAAAAGGCTGAGCAGAGAAAAGATTTCTTAAACACATTACTCAGACAGGACCTAGGAAGTAAGTACCAAACTATTCAAGGATACCTCCAACTAATCGAAGAAGCTGACCTCACAGAAGAATACCAAGAATACCTAGAAAAAGCCATAAAAGCAGGAAAAAAAGTAGATGAAATCCTTGGCTTAGCAAACAAACTTGAAGAAATAGAGAAAACAGAATTAGAAGGTAGGAAGAATATTGTAAAAGCTCTGAACCAAGTCACAGACGACATCAAAGACCTCATCAAGAAAGAAGGAGTTGAGATAGAGAAAAACTATTCTAAATCCCTAGGCAGGGTAAAAGGAGATTACTCACTAAACCTTATCTTCTCACAAATCCTACTCACAAGAACCCAAATCTCCAACTGCAATAACATTAGAATCACGGCAAAAGAAAAAGAACAAGAAGTTCTGATAAAAATAACAGATGATGGAGAAAAACTACCCACAGATATCAAAAAAATGTTCACAGGAGGATTATACACAGGAGAAACCACAGGAGTCGGAGGAGTAAGATACCACATGATCAAACAAATAGCAAAACACAACAAAGCAAAAATAGAAGTTAAGGAATCGGATTTAGACGGTTCAAGATTCGATATATATCTTAAAAAAATTTAAACCCTAATTTATCTCTATAATTGGTTATGATTGCCTTAAAAAAGGAGAATCCTAATAAAATAGTTACATTCATTTTATATCTAAAATTTATTCGTAAAAATTAAATAATATACACTCTAGTTCCACATGGGGGTGGAGGTACCTAAAAATCATCGAATCAAATATTTTCTCCTCCCATCTCACCTCCCCCCATTCTCTCCAAGCATATTCTAGAGGCGTTAGTTGATTTCTAGGATCGATCCTAGTACTGTAGTTTAAACAAAAGGTTGAGAGAAGATCTAGGAGTAGAATGGTAAATAAAGCTATTATTAGGTTCTTATATCTATATATAAACCAATAATCATACACATTAAATACACATCCTTATTACTATAAACGAGGGGGGAGGGAGAGTTCATACATACCTAAGTTATAAGTCCGCAAAAAGATCACCACATCTCCCCTCTCGCCCCTATTCTAAAACCGCTAAAAATCCCCAACTTTTCGAAGCTCGTTGAGTAATATCCAATAAAAAAGTTTCAATCGGTCCCCGTAGAGGAAATAACAAAGGGAACCGTATAATGAACCAGAAAAAAGCCACTTTACGAATGTTAGAAGCAATAATAAAGAAATCTCTAAGTATTTTATTTATTGACCTTATATGGGGAGTTGGAAAGTATTATAAGATAAAGTTTCCATAATAGAAGGACTTTAATAGAAATAAGTAATTGAGGTTTTTGTAATGGTTCAAATATCTTTATCTTCTGTTAATAATAATGGTTTAT
>CAYTEI010000133.1:0-2578 GCA_964436705.1 uncultured Thermococci archaeon | reverse complement strand
CAATTAATCAAAAAATAGTCAAGTATCACTCTCTTCCGGAAAGTTGCGAGTCAATTATAATGTTTTGCTGTTTCGACCATTTTTTATCGTCATGGGTTTTGATATAGTCTGCCCAGTATTTTATGAATTCTATTCGTTGTTTCTTGTTCTTTTTCTTTTTTTCTTCAAGCTTGTCTAAGTTCATCCAACTCTTTCCTCACTTTCAATCTTTTCGAATAATTTTCAAGTTTTTCGTCTTCAAGATTTTCTTCAAAACCCTGGTATAAATGCAAGGCGTCCGCCCCATCTTTTTCAGACACAAGAGAAAGTTTATAAGCTATTTGAAACTCTAAAGGACCGTTCTTAACTAATAATCCAAAAACCATCATACGTCTATCTAGACCAGCGAATCTCCCCACTATCCAATCGAAAAGATGGAACCGGTGAAACAACAGCCCCCTTATCCCCCTCCAACTTCTCGACCCTATCCTCCAAATCAGACAAACTTTCCCTCAACTCATCAATTTCTCCCAATAATTCATCGAAACACTTTCTAACATTCAAATCCAAATCAGTCTCCCTAGGCATCCTAAAACCCCTTCATTAAAAACATTCCCTCAGACCAGTTTAAATAAACAAAAATAGTTCAATTATCCCTTAATAGGGGGAATTTAGTTAGGCTTTAAGTTTTCTTGTTTACATAACAAATTGGTGGTATTTTGGATTCGTTAGAAAAAATCAAAGAAGTATTGAAAAACCGTGAAGAGATATTAGTTGCATATCTTTATGGATCCACGGCAAAAAAACAGACTCACCCAAATAGCGATATCGATATTGGGATATTAATTAGAGAAGATTTTGAACCTGATGCTTTATACACCTCTCGAATAGCAAACAAAATCGAGGAAAAAACCGAAACGAGGGGAGAGATGGATATAAGGATACTGAATAATAAGCCTATTACCTTTCTTCATCAAGTTTTGAAAGACGGAAAAGAATTATTTTCAAAAAACGAAAAGGAACGGATAGAATTCGAAACTAAAGTTTACGATCAGTATCTTGATTTCAAACCCCATTTCGAGCAATATAACAAAATAAGAAAGGAACGGGTTCTACAATGATAGAAAAGGAACTAATCGAGAAAAAAATCGACACAATAGAAGAAAAATTAAACTATCTACAAAAAACCAAGAAAATTTCCCAAGAAGAATTTCTAAAAAAATTTGAAAAAATACAAGCCGTCAAACACACACTCCAAGAAACCATAGAAGCAAGCCTAGACATA
Organism: uncultured Thermococci archaeon; assembly: GCA_964436705.1. Taxonomy (GTDB): domain Archaea; phylum Methanobacteriota_B; class Thermococci; order Thermococcales; family CAYNOZ01; genus CAYNOZ01. The sequence continues at coordinate 1,314 of CAYTEI010000133.1, read as the reverse complement.
GCAAACCACATCCTAGCCGCAAAAAAATTAGGAAGATCCGAAACATACTCCGAAATGTTCCAAAAACTAGAAGAAGCCGATCTAATAGAAAAAAAATTAGCCGACAAACTAAGCAATATGGCTAAATTCAGAAACTTATTAGTCCACCAATACACAAAAATCGACGATAAAAAAGTATACGAGATTCTTCAAAAAAATCTCAAAGACATAAAAAAGTTCATCAAAGAAATCGAAAAAGTACTCTAAAAGCAAAATTTGTCATTTTTCGAGTTTTTGCAAAACCTTACCTACCAATTTTCCAGGATTCTCGTTCCTAACTATTTCTCTTCCAGGTCTTCCTATTTTTTTCGAAATTTTTTCGAACTCTTCAGAAGCACCGCCCAGTCCCTTTAACAATCCTATGATTCTTTTTTCGCCGTGTGCTATGGTTAGTTCGTTAAATGTTCCTAATCTGCCGGAGGTTGCGATTACTGCGTCACAACTTCTAACCAATACCACGTTTCTTCCCTTATAACCCATGCCAGTGTAGATCAACAAATCGTGATCTTCAACTGGATAACCATATTTTTCGACATGCTCTTCACGACAACCGGCGGGGGAGACTCCAAGCGTTACTCCTTCTTCTTCCTTCGCCCCCTGTACAGCAGCATAAGGCAAACCAGTGCAACCGCCAGTCAATAAACCACAATCAGAACTAGCAATCTTTTTCCCTAACTCTCTAGCTTCCTCTCTCCCTTTAGCATCCTTTTCCGAGGAACCGATTACACCAATCTGATACTTCACCATCAAAATAAATTTTGTAAGCAAAAGTTTTGAAACTTCCCAAAAAAACAAGTCAAACGAAAATAAACTCTAAAAAATTTCATAAGCACTATTAATATCCACTCAGCCTTGCTCGGTTATAACCTGAATGATTTTTAGAATCAATTCTTCCGAGTCTTGATTTTGTAGAAATGTGAAATTCAGGAGCTTTTTTGTTTCGTGCGAGTAAGCTTGGTATTAGATTTCTTGCTTGTGGTGGTCAAAATCCTCTTCTTATTCTAAATATACGAAAATATTTGAATAGAATATATTTCTTTATAATCGGAATATATTCAGAAATTATCTAATTCAAAATAGTCTATTTCATATTAGAAAACTTTATCTTCTTTTGCCGAGAAGACTCCTTCCAAAATCTTTGATTTTGATGGGTGATGAATCGGCGTTTAGTTTCACCGCCCCCTCCCAAAAAGCGTCTAGAGAGATGAGATAGAGAAGTAGAGTAAGGTGAGGATTAAAACCAACCGGCGGGGGAGTTATGAAAAAGGTTAAGAA
>CAYTEI010000132.1:0-2596 GCA_964436705.1 uncultured Thermococci archaeon | reverse complement strand
ACCCTTGTCCAGGTTCGATTCCTGGCCTCGCTAAATTAAATAAAAAAACAAACAAGAAAATGGCAAATGAAGCAGAAATAGCAACTTTAGTAATAGCGAGCTTAGTATCATTTGGAGTAGGATTTTACAAAGGTTTAAGAAAAAAGAAAAATGGAAAAAAGTAAAAAATTAGAGAATTTCCCTGTAAGGTACATATCAGAAGATGATGTAGAAAAAGCAAGAATTAAAAGAATACAAGGAAATGCAAAACAAGAAGAAAGAGATAAAATGATTAATAAATTAGGAGATAAAATTCATGAACTACATAATTTAAGAGAGAGTACTAAAAACAGGTTCATAGAAATGAGATGTAATGGGAGTATTGAAGTTTTAAGGTCTCTAATTAAAGATTTAAAAGAAAAGGAGGGAAAAAATGTTAGAAAATCTAGTTAGTGTGCAGGATATGATTGCAATAGGTATTATTGCAGGTATAGTTATTAAATTAATCCAGAGAAAGGAGAGGTGGTAAGATGTCAAGAGTAACGAATTACTTTTGTGATATTTGCAGTGTGCAGGTATTTAAACTACACCAAAGAACCTTATTTGATGAAACTTGGGATTTATGCAGATATTGCGCAGATGCAATGGATGCAGAAGTTGAATGTCTTTCAGAAATTTATAAGAGAGGCATAAGTAGAGCCCAGGAAAATTTCAAGAAAAAGTTAGTACAAAAAACTAAAAGAAGAATTAAAAAAGGAAAATGAAACTTGATTTGGAACTTGATTTAATTAAAAACAGACTGAAAAGAGTTGTTGGAGAAAACAGAGCGTACGCTTCAGATGGAGGAGAGGATACTTTCATAACTCACATAGCCGGAGCCGTAGGTGAACTAGAAGCAGCAATAAGAAAATTAGAAAAACTGAAAAATGCCAGAAGAGAAACAGGAAGAGAAACAAAAGAGTAAGAGGGAAGAAAAAATTGAACAAAAAGCCGAAGAGATTTTGAAGTACGATAACCTTTGGTATAGGATAACAGTTGAAGAACTGGGTAAAAAAATAGTGGAAGAAGTACCCGCTAGAAGAGCAGTATTAATATGTTGCGTGGGAAGATTGGTTAATAATGCACATCCCAGCTCGTATAATCTAATTGTTCATTCAGAAAGCTCTGCAGGAAAGGACCATGTGGTAAAATCGGTTCTTGATTTAATGCCCAAAGATGATATTTTTTACAGGACAAGGATTACTAAGACAGTTTTGAATTACAAAATGCCTCCGAAAGGAACATGGGATGGGATGATCTTATATATTCCGGATATTTCAGAAGATTTACTAAATTCAGACGCAGTTAAGGTTATGGGCTCAGAAGGTTCTTATATCACAGTTACAGAAAAAACAAAAGATGGTATGGCTGCAAGAGATATTTACATTCCGGGAAAACCAGCCATGATAACAACTTCAGCTAATGCAGTCCCTAATGATGAAGTATTAAACAGGTTTTCAGTTGTTAAGTTAAATGAATCTAAGGAACAAACACAGAAAATTTACGAGCACATGGCTGATCTGGCAGTAAACGGAAAAGAGAACGAATTTGATGAGCATGTTCTTAAAGCTATGGAATTGCTGGGAAGAAGAAAAGTTAGAGTAAGTTATGCTAAAAAAATAGCTCAGGTATTTCCCTATGAAAAACTTTCAGGAAGAAGGGGTTTTAATAGGTTTATAGATTTCATTAAAGCTTCAGCTATACTACATCAAAGACAAAGGGACTGGGTAGATGAAGAGACTATAGACGCAAATTTAAAAGATTATGATATTGCCAGAGAGGTTTTTGGGGCCATAAACGCTGGGACTTCCTGTATTCCTTTAGGAAGAAGAGACAGGGAGATAGTTCGTATTTTGAAAAAAGCGAAGAATGAGGGTCCTCTGTCAAGTTCACAGATACATCAGAGATTGAAGGTGAGCCTTGCACTGAAAAATATGAGAAATCATTTGGATAGTTTGTCAAATTTAAAGATTCTGCATAAAAAACTAGAGACTAACTGGGCTGGCAGGGAAGTTGAGACTTTTGAACTTTCAGATGAATATTGGTCTTACACAGATATAGACTTGCCTAAATCAGAAGATTTATAAATTTAAGATCATTCTTAATGTTATGGTACACAAAGATTATGAGTGGTATGGGGATGAGGACAATGATTCCTCAGTTTTATATTACCACCTAAGAGATCATTACGCATATGGAGTAATGGAATTGTTCGTGATTTTTTCAGGCGAGCCAGACACAGCTTACGTCTACCTGTCTCATTATCATGAGTGGGCAGATTACTACACTACTGTATACAGTTGGGAGTTAGATGATATGAAATGGAAGGCCCTGACTGGAGAGGGGCTGAATCGCGCCATTAATTTAAAAGCGTACAACAAATATGCCTTTACTATGGATGCTGACAGTAATCCATTCTTGTAGGACTTTGAAAAAGTCCGAATTAGTGAACCTGTGCTGTTAGCACGAGAATAACACAGTAAGCAAGTGCACATCATCAGGAGATGTGAAATAAGAAGAAAGCAAACTTTAATCACCTATAGTTCTAATTGGATTTAAAAGTTTATTCGTTAAAAAA
>CAYTEI010000131.1:0-2614 GCA_964436705.1 uncultured Thermococci archaeon | reverse complement strand
ATCTTAATAACACAATCTCAATTATAGATATGGTTTTTCACCACATCTTCCCCACTTTTGCTCAGTATTACATCCTTGGAATAATTTATTATTCTATAATAACTATAACAGTCTTAGCTAGTTCTTAGCATTTTCTATTTCATCACACGAAATAAGAAGCTTTATCTGTTATAAAAATTTTAATATTTTAATTTTTAGTCTCTTTATAGTTTTTTCTATAGTTTTCATGAATAATTAAGCTCAACATTAATCCTAAGATCACTCCCAATGGTATGAAAAATAGGGTTCTTTCTAAGAGAGAGACAATGAAGAATACTGTGAATAGAGATAAACCTGGAAAGTAGGTTTCTACTTTTTCAGAAGAAAAATAGTTAGATAAAAAATTTTTAAGAGTGAAGAATATTAAGACTGCTATTATAGATACTATAGAATCTGAGAGAATTTCCTGAGTTTTTAGAACTCCGTCATCGTAGTTGATGATCAGTATGATTAATGCGAAAATCCAGTATTTCTTTATTATTCTTTTCAGATGTTTTTTAAACTTCATTTAGGAACTCCTCATCATAATAAGCTATAGATAAACTTCCTATTTCTTCTGCCTTCTCAACTATATCACTATTTAAGATGCCAATTATTTCTTGAGTTTCTTCATGAGTTAGAGTAATTTCTATATCGGGAGCTACTAAGTTGGGTTTAATTTCTGAAGAATCTTTATCGATTTTTGTTTTTTCTGTAGCATCTGCGGTTACTCTCCCTAAGTTTACTGTCGTACTCAATACTAGTAACCCTATTAATAGGGCGAAAGGTTTTCTCTTGATCTTAGGTTTTTCATGTTATCGCTTTTGTAAGCTCATAGAACTGCTTTTTTTTTAGTTTTTCGAAATTATTCGGTTTTTATCTAATAAAGTTTTATATACTTTGCCATGTAGGTATATCATATCCTTTATGAGTGAATCAGGTAATGTGTTATCTGTTATCGTTTTTTCATTTGCGATTATTTTTCTTGTATTGGGTCTGGGGAAATTATTTACAGATGGGAACCCATACCTAGTAATATCTTTAATAGGATTAACAATGCTAATTATCTCAATAATACACGTTAAATTAATTAGAATTGAAAAAAGGATCGAAAAAATAGTAGAACAGTAATTATCTTTTATTCTTAGGTTATATATGATTAGAGATTATTCTTGGTATCTGGAACTAATCCACTCAATCTCACACGCTTAAAAGAAGAGAAATTAGATCAAAACTTAAACCAGTTCAAATCCCTATCCAAACACCGAATACACCAGTAAAATCCACGTAACTAAGATCATAAGAACAGAAAGAAGACATACCTTCCAGATACTTGTCCTTCAGAAGATCTTTAATTAAAAGAAATATTAGCTAATTTTCTTTTCTTTATTCTTTTTTAAGTTTTATATAGAACTTATATGGTTTTATTAAAGGATTTTGATCTACTATTTCTCCTATTATTTGTTTCTGATTTCCTATACCATCATTATTGAGATCTTTTGCTTTGTAGATGTTCCAGTAGTTCCCGATTTTCTTAGAATATGTATTATTATTCCATACATATCTTATTGGATCAGGGGAGATCATCTGGACCGCTTCAGATCTATTCTTGTTCTTAATATGGCTGTAGACCTTAGGTAGAATAAAATTATTTAGGTAAAAGATATTTAGTTCACTTACTCGAATGTTTTCAATCAATATTCCATTTGTTTTAATATTGTTGTATTTAAAGAGATTTCCACCACTTTCTTGGAATTGAAATAATTCTAAATGATCCTTAACAGTATTATTAATTATTTTATTAGTATTTGATTCAAAGAATCTTATTCCAAATTCGCTATTACTTATGTTATTATTAATTATTCTATTCTTTGAGGCTTTTCGAAGGTATAAACCTCCTTCATGGTTATCTAGGATCGTATTATTCTTAACTATGGTTTTTTTGGTTTCGGAATTTTCAGATCCTAATAATTCGGGTTTTGATTCTATAAGTATTCCATATCCTTTATTGTTTAGTATTAAGTTATTCTTTAATTTACATTTATCTCCTAAGATAGTTATACCTGCGTGTGGGCCTCCTTCCTCGGATATCCATCCCTCAGAATTTACGATCTTGAAACATGGATGGTTGGGTTCATTGGGTGTTTGTTAAATTTATTTTCTGGAGTATAAAGGAATTTCTCCTTCTTTTACTTTTTTAAATATCGCCCTTCCACCCAATATCATTATTATTCCGAAGAAAAAGGTTAAAGTAGTTAATCCTCCTCTAACATCACCGAATATTGGATAGATAAGGGCGAAAACCCCTATGCCCACAAAGACAATCGCCATGATTAAATTCCAGTAATAATGGATCTTTTCATAAACATCGAACTTCGACAAAACCCATAAGGATAAATGGATAATACCAAAAATCAAAGTAGCACGAACATATCCCCAAAGACTAGTCATAATTCCACCAAAAAATTAAATACTAACCATCACAACAACTTTAAACACACCAACATTTTTGTATTTTTCCATCTCCTAATGATTCTCTTTTAGGTTAATTATTTGTTTTGTTTAGTGTTTGGAGGATTTTTGGCCAATGATCTGC
>CAYTEI010000130.1:0-2657 GCA_964436705.1 uncultured Thermococci archaeon | reverse complement strand
AACTCAAGCAAAAGCTCGTCTATTGCATTAATTATCTTGCTCATTTTAGTCCTCCTGATAATCATACTTATCTTTGTGTCTTTCTTCTTCTAATCCACACTCACGACACACCCAAATGGTGCTTTCTTCAAGAGTATGTTCTACTGCTCTGGTATCTTCTTCCATCTCGATCTCACATCTTGGACATTCCATTTTCTACACCTCATAACCTCTTTTTTTGAGTTCCCTTCGAAAAAAATGATCTGACCCTACTGTAACACCTTCTATACTTTTTTCATAGTCTGGAATCTCAGACAATATTTCTTTTAGTATATCCAAACTAATTGTTTTTTTATCAATATATTTCAATATTTCTTCTACTGTATATTGTGAGTAATATGGTTGATCTCCAGCTCTAACTTTGATTTCTAATTTTGGATGGTTAGCTAATATTGTTCCTTTCATTTCCTACACCTCTGTTGCCATTCAAAAAAATCTAACCAATCTACTTTGTTCTTGTATTCTTCCCAGCTATATACTTTTTTCTTGCCAAATATTTTGTTTAACATTTTGTTCGCCTCCCTTTTTTTGAGTGGTTGTGTCCACTTATTTATTGTCTTATTAGTGGGTAATACCTTTTAATATTTAAATCTTTCCCTTAATAACTCTATAAATAAAGAAAAAGTGAGACATTTTAGTCAATTTACCACCTAAAAGCAATCTCACCATCCTTTTTTGGTTTCTTGGCAATAATGACTTTCATAGGATAATAAGCCACCAATTTGTTCCTACCTGAATTAATCAGATTCTCTTTCTGGGGTCGAGGTTTCTTTTTTATCTTAGTTTCCTCAGCTATTGCCTTGATTTCATCTCCATATAAATAATCCAAAAATACTAATTTGATCTGAGCATCAGGAAAGTTTTTTCTTAAAAATCCCGAATTACTTTTAGTTAAATGTTGCTTAATTCTCCTTACTATATTATCGGTTTCTCCAACATAATAAATATCTCTATGCCCAAAAAATTTAGATTTGTTTCCACGATTATCTATTTTTAAGATATAAATATATCTCCACTCCTTTTTAAAATCAAGATTCCGATTTTTGTTTTTGTGTACATTTTGGTGTGTATTCATTGTTTATTACCTCCCAGATTTTATTAAATTCTTCAAGACTTAAATCCCTGCCAAATTCTTCATTAAATCTTCCCTTTAAACCTTCAATAGTCGAACCGTAGTCAAGCATATATTTTACTTTAGATAAAAATTGTTTTTCCTTTTCTGTATATTGTTTATCTAAACTACTTTTTTCCTTCTCCATTTCCGCTATCTCTGATTCTATTTCTCGTTGTTTTTTCTGTAGATTATTCAATTGTCTTTTCTTGTCTTCTATATCCATAAACTCTGTCCTGTATTTTTTTTCTACCCATCTTGAAAAATTAAAATGAAATTCCTTATTTCTATACAAAATATTATTATAGACTTCTTCATCTATATATATACACTTTGCTTTTCGCATTTTCTACCTCCATATATCGAAAACTTTAAATAAGAAAAGCAATCAGAACTACTGTGCAGGAAGTCCTTTTGCTTTTTCTTATTCTTTTTCAATCAATCGATTTACTATATCATCATAGGTTTCCGATTTTTTCCCGATCTCCTTCAATCTTTGAAGGGTCTTTTTTTCTATTTTTAATGATGTTAAATCCATTTTAATCCTTAATGAATTTTAGTTTTTATAAATTTTTTTATTCTGTAATAATTATATAGACCATTTAAAAAAGTCTATATAGTTAACCAAATAGACCCCTGTTCCCCCTCTCCCTACCTCTATCCTATATATATATTATATAGAGGTTGTTAAGTAAAAAGAAGAGAGACAACTTATTAAATTATATAGGGTATTTAAAAAAGTCTATATATATTAAAATAATCCAATAAATCCTTCACATTAAGAGATTTTTGTCCTCGGCGGTAACTACTGACCTCACTCCAATCGTTCAAAATGGGGGTGATTATGAAAGAATTTGACTAACTAAAGTGATATTCTTCAAAGTCTTCAGCCAAATAGAAGGCGATAATACCATAAACGGGTGGTCTATACAATATATTTTCTGAGTAAATTTTGCCCATATCTAACTGATTTTTTGCTTTATCTCTCTTATCTTTGCTCCTTTTTACCTCGGTAGGAATTGTCAAATCGTTATTCAAGACAAAAATTATATCGCATAGACTTTTCTGTTCTTCAGGAGAATTATACCAAATCGGTTCGACTATGCAACTTTCAATATCTTTCTCGGGAATCCCGATTCGGTCTGGATGATGAACATAGCTAAGCAATGCCTCATAATGTTTTTGTTCTTTCTTATCCATTTTATTGGTAGTTAAAAGGTTGGTCTTCGTAGTTATCAAAAAAAGTTTCTTTGCTTGAATCATTGCCCATCATACTTCTCGCAAACTCTGATAACATCCAGTAATCTTGTTCTTCTCTCAAATAACCAACGATATTGTCATAAAATTCTGGACAAGCATTCCATTTCTCTCTGAAAGTTTTTGCATAACCGCTTTCTACCCAATCTTTTATGGTATCGCCAATACTCATAGGGAAATAGTTTCTTTTCAAAGCCTCGTGGTGGTCTCTGAGTCTGGTAAGCTGGAGATACATATAATTGTCTTCTTG
>CAYTEI010000129.1:0-2705 GCA_964436705.1 uncultured Thermococci archaeon | reverse complement strand
ATTTCAGGATTGCCATTGGAGAGGACATATAAATCGTATCCTAATTCTTTTAATTGTTCCATTCCTTTTTTTACGTCTCTGAAACCTTCTAGTTCATGGTAGGTTGATAGTATATCTTCTATTTCTTCTTCTCTTAGTTCTATGCCGTAAGTATTCAGGGCATGGTTTAGGGCGTCTCTATTCATTTCGTAGAAGGTTTGGTAGTTTTCGGTGAAATTGCTTACCATAGTGTATTCCAAGGATCGGGTTCTCCAGAGATCTGAAACGGGATCTGGATTACTTACATAGCTGGAAAGACTCTCCTTAACCGATTCCACATCAACAAGAGTACTATACGAATCAAAAGTAAATACACTAACACTATCAGACTTAAAGGACATATTATCGCCATACATTATTTATTTGAATATTTTTGGTTCTTATTTTTTGGGTTAGTAGTTGTAGCCTTTGATTTCTTCTGGTGTGAATTCGACTCCTAGCCCGAGAGCGACTCGATTAACAAAATTAAAATATCCTACTATTACATTCATATCATGTATTTCCCGATCTTTTAATCCGGCTTCTCTTAGTTGGCTTATTGTTTCCTGAGTAATGGTTTTTGGGTTTTTAGTTAGCTTTTCAGCGTATTCAGCCATTCTAAGCTCTTTCTCCGTGAGATCAAGTGATCTGAAATCTTCTGATAGGCTTTTTACACGTTCCATATCTTCCCAATAATGGTTTAGAGCTTCGGCATGATGATTTATACAATATTCACACTCATTAACACTGGAAACAATTACCGCAATGAATTCAGCTTCTTCCCTACTTAAAGAGGAGGATCTAAACATTAAATCCATATAGAAATCCATATGAGCCTCCAAAACACTGGGATTAACACTATGAACCTTAAGAATATTCGACAACTTACCTCTATCACCCTTAACCTCTTCATAGATCTCTTTTAGATCCTGATCCGCATCATCCTCATCAATCTCCTCAATCCAAGACATAACAAACCCATAGGAATGATACTATTAAATTCTAATGAAAAGAAGTAATAATTTATAGAGGACTAAGAATAATAAATATTGGATCTCTATATCTAGGATCAAATTGCAATAGTCTATAACCAGGATATAGATAGTAAGAGCACGAGAGATGTAAATGAATAATAGTGGGTCCGAAGGGATTTGAACCCTCGACCACTCGGTTATGAGCCGAGCGCTCTGCCAGACTGAGCTACGGACCCCCGAATTATTATAATTGATGACTTATTCACGAATTAGGGATCCTTCATTTAAGTTTTTTGGTTATTTTCCTATTATAATAATTTTTGGGATAGGAGAAAAATTTTAGATTGGGGAATTTATTTAATTTTATAAGTAATGAATAAGATATAGATTGGAGATGCTCCAAAATTAGATTAAAATCCATGTTTGTTAATTATTTGTTCTAGTGATTTTTAAGGGGTGCTTTATGATGATTTTTATAAACCCTGTTGATAATCGGATAACTGAAAACTTATTTTAATCCTACCATCCATCTAAATATAGTAATGGTTTTAGGATATTTGTTAATAATGTTGAGTTTATTGATTTTTAAGTAGGTTCTGTGAACTAGGTGAGCTTTATGGGTAAAGAATCAGAGGAAAAAACTTTTTCCAAGATAAATAAAATCGTTGATGATCAAATTAAAGAGCAAGAGAAAGAAGAAAGAATATTTAAAAATAGGGAAGTCTTTAAATCTAGTTATAGACCAGATAAGATAGTTTATAGAGATAACAAAATTGAAAAATTAACTAATCATCTTTTTCCAACTCTCAACGGTTATTTAACTTCTAATATAAGTGTTTATGGTAAAAGAGGGACAGGTAAAACCGTAGTAGTTAGAAGTATCCTAGGATATTTTCGCCAGAAAAACCCTCTAAACTTTCATTATAAGTACGTTAGCTGTAATAAAGATTCAAGTTCAAACATATTCTTTGAGATTTTAAATGAACTAATGAAAGATAAATCCGTACACAGAGAGGGCCTAGAGGAACAAATTTCTAAATTACATAACTTCTTAATGCAGAGCGATACTAAAGTAGTTTTAGTAATGGACAATATAGAGAAACTTTTAAATAACCGGAAGAAAAAGACAGAGAAGATTATTTATAACTTATCGAATTCAGAGAGGATATCTATTATCACAATAGCTAATGAAGATGATTGGAATGAAAGAGTGGGCAAAATTGATCCTCTAAATAATTTAGAGGACTTAATTTATTTCGAACCATATGAATTCTCTCAAACTTTAGATATTCTAAAAGAAAGATCTAAAGAAGGGTTAAAGGAGACAGTATACTCTGAGAATATTCTTAAATATATTTTGAATAAAGTAAAAAACGATTATATCGACGTCTCTGAATCTATAAGATTATTAAAAAAATCCGCTGTAGTATCTGAAAGATTAAATAAATCTAAAATAAATCAAACTTCTGTTAATAAAGCATATGAAGAGATAAAGAATTACAGAACTTTAAAATTTATGGATAAACTTTCTGAACAGAAAAAAATATTAGTATTCATAATTTCAAATTCCTACACTAAAGATAAGTATCTAACTACTTCTAAAATTTATAAAAGGTATAAAAACATATTAAAAACAGTTTCTGAATATGAAAACCTTTCTAAAAACACAATCTATAACTATTTAAGAGAATTTGAGGACATTGGGATCATTAA
>CAYTEI010000128.1:0-2746 GCA_964436705.1 uncultured Thermococci archaeon | reverse complement strand
AGGTTATTCACTTGATGAATTAAAATCAATGTCATTAGAAGAGTTGAAATGGTTTTTGGACCTTCCAACTCAACAAAGGGATGAGTACAATATCAGAACAAGAGACATGAAACCTCGTACTAAATCTGAGAAGATGAGACGTCGAGAAAGAAAGAATCAGCGAACAGATGATTTATCTCTGTTAGGAAAGGATGAAGATGATAATAATATATATCTGAATCGTCCTGATTTGCATACATTTGTGGCAGGAAAAACAGGGACTGGCAAGTCAACATTAATATTAAGACAGGTGCTTGATAAAGTGAAGAAAGGAATAGGAACGATAGTAATAGATCCCCACTCTGATCTAACTAGAGACATCCTGGCAAGTCTACCACAGGAAAAAATTAAGGATGTGATTTACATTAGCCCAACGACACATCTAGGGTTCAACGCCCTAGATGTCCCTGATATCTCGAACATTGATTACAGTAAACTTACAAAATATGAAAGAAGAAGACTAGATAGGAATACAAATTTTCTTATTGAATCAGCAGTTGAATCACTTAGCAACGCCATAAAGGATCATTTTGGAGAACGTTCTTGGGGAGCTAGAATGGAATCCCTCCTATCAAATTTTACACTAGAGCTAACAAAAATTGATGGCAGCAATATAATTGACTTATATCACCTGATAACGGACGAGAAAGAAGGTTCAAAATTTGCAACTAAGACAGGTAATGAAAACTTTAAACGCTTCTTTAACACAGAGCGTGATTATTTAGACAAACATGATTACATATCTACATTAGATAAGATCGGCAAGATTCAGAGATCTGATTTTCTTCGTCAGAAACTATGTATCAGGGACCCGCCTTTAAAAATTCACAATCTTTTAGAAGAAGGTAAAATAGTACTGGTAAATCTAGGCCAAGGGATAGACAAAGAAAAAGCAAATTTCTTTGCATCAGTTTTGGTGAACCACATATATCTTTCTGTAAGGCAAAGAAGTAAAGTAGATGAATCAAAACGAGGCAAAAACTTCCTTGTTGTTGATGAATTTCAGAGATTGAATAATAAAGTATTTTCTGAGATACTTTCAGAAGGAAGAAAATTTGGACTCATGACACTTCTTTCTAGTCAATACCTAAGACAAATCAACAGAGAAGTATGGGATGCCATAGACGGAAATGTAGGATCAGTACTTTCATTTGCTGTGGGTAATCAATCAGCTTCAAAACTGTATGAAATTTGTGGGGGAGATGATTCTGACCTGGAGAAAAAAGAATTTACTCATCTAGACAATCATTATATATTGTATGATCCCCCAGGTGCTGATCGGGTTGTTCGAGCAAAAACACTTGCAAAACCAGATATCCCTAGTAACGTTTCTGTTGAAGAGCGAATAAAACAAGTGACTAGAAACATGAAAGCCAAAATGCCAGATTATGAGTACAGATATCAACAGGCATCTATACCTATGTGGACCTCTAATGAAACTGATTTATGGTATATTCTGATGGGAGTTTGGAAAAAGCATATCGATTTAAAAGAGCCTGCTAGTTTTTCACAGTTGAAGAAAGAAATCAAGCTCCCAAACCTTAAGGCAAAGTTAAAGAGATATCACGATGAAGGTTACATACAATATTCAAGTGATAGTCAAACATATTCATTGACAAACAAAGGCAAGGAAGAAATCTATGAATTGATGGGAAAGACACAGAATGCAGGTGGTAGAGAACACAAAAAGATGATATTGAGAATGGCTGAAACTTTAACTACGGTAAACTTTGATGTCGAGATCCCGCGACAGGATAAGCCAGGTAGTTTACCTGACATGATTATTAGAGATTATCCACCACATGAGGATGATATCTTATGTGATTGGTATGTTGAAGTTGAATGTACAGGTAAAAGTAAACCTGGATATGTATTAAAGAACATGGCCAATGCATGTAAACACAGTGAAAAAGTCGCTATTGTTGTTGGTAGCAAGGAGGAGGCTCTTAGAGTTTATAATATAATAAAACATCCATACAATGAAAAAAACGAACAGTACAAACTACCAAATGGAGGCGAATTTGATCCAGAGCAGGAATTTGACATTAAATATTGGTCAGCTGAAACAGAGACAGATGTAACCGATTTGGCCCATATTTTCATATTTAGCGAAGGATATATGTGGTGGTGGAGACCGAATCAAAATTCAGACATACAATTGATGTCTAGATTTAATAATGAACGCGATGAATACATTATCTCTCTAGATAGTAGACCTAGTGATAAAGAGGAGCCATCAGAAGGAGATGATGTAAGTAAATCAAGTGAAGAGGACCAGTCTACTGATGATGATATTAATTTATCAAGAAAGGACTTCATAACAGCTAAAAAGAGCAATGATACAGAAATACTGAGTAAATTTAAAGAAGTCAATGACAAAAAATACAGGCAATTTGAAAATGAACTCATTTGTTCTAGAATCAGATCAAAGTCAAAACAACCAGAGGAAATGCAGTTAAGGTTAAAATATGAAAAAAACCATGATAAGATGTTCCTATTGGTTGAGGGAATTTATTCAATCAGAAAGGATAACAACTATTATTTTCCAGATACAGTAACTACCGGTGACATGAAGAAGGCATTAGAAAAAGATAATGCTGAAATCAAATGTTCTCTAGGTCAACCGGTTTCCAAGCTTCTCAGGGAATTCGATATAGACTACACTGATACAAGTACTTACTCAGAATATGATGTGAAAGAATCGATT
>CAYTEI010000127.1:0-2746 GCA_964436705.1 uncultured Thermococci archaeon | reverse complement strand
CCTTTACCAATTATGCTACACGCTGAAGATGGAGAAGTACTAAAAATTAACGAAGTTTGGTCTGAAATAACCGAATATAAACCAGAAGAAATTCCTACTATATCAGATTGGACTGAAAAAGCATATAAAGAAGAAAAAACTAAGCAAAACCAGATTCAGAATAATTCTAACGAGGAAAAAAGAAGATTTTTTGAGGGTGTTTCTGAAATAGAAACTAAAGACGGGAATAAAAGAATCTGGGATTTTGAATCAACAAAAATAGGTAAACAACCTGATGGCAGAAAACTAATCTTAACCACAGCTCAAGATATCACAGAAAGAAAAGAACAGGAACAGGAGTTGGAGAAGAGAGCGGAAGTAATGCGTAATGTATCGAATATCACTACAAAATACGCTGGTGATTACAGCTTTGATAAAATAAATAATTAAACTACTGCTGGAGTAGGTCGATTAGCAGGGGCTAGCAGATTAAAACTATTCCTATTCCGTAATAACGAAGAGAAAATGGATAATACGCATGAATGGTGTGCTGAAGGAGTGCAACCACAAATACAAAACCTCAAAGGCCTACCGAAGGATCAATTCCCCTGGTGGATGGAAAAACTAAGAAATGATGAAACCATACATGTAGAAAATGTTTCAGATATGCCTGAAGAAGCGGAAAACGAAAAAGAAACCTTAAGGAAGCAGAATATAAAATCAGTCCTAGTTCTACCAGTCCACCGAAACAAAGAACTAGCAGGATACATAGGATTCGACAACGTAAAAGAAGTTGGAAAATGGAGTGAAGAAGCAAAACTAACCCTAAAAATCATCTCCACAGTCATAGGAAACTCACTCGAAAACAAAAAAGCAAAAAAAGAACTAGAAGAAAGCGAGAAAAAATATCGAATATTATCTGAAGGTTCCTTTAATGGGATTTACCTTTTCCAAGACGGTGAATTCAAATATGTAAACGAGGCTATGAAGAAGATTACAGGCTACACCCGAGAAGAACTAAAAAATATGAATCCCTTCGAACTAGTTCATCCTGATCACAGAGAAGAATTTCTAGAACTAACGAGAGAAGTGCTTCAAGGAAGTACCATGGAGGGAAAGGGTAAGTATGAATTCAAAGCGTTGCCGAAAGATGGTGATCCTGCCTGGTTCGAAATAACATCTGCACTCGTTGAATTTGAAGGAGAACCAGCAATAGTAAGCAACGTAGCAAACATCAACAAAAGAAAAGAGGAAGAAAAAAAGAAGAAAGAAGCTCTGGAAGATAAAGAAAGGATTATGGATACGGTACCCGATATTATTTACCAACTCGATAAAGAAGGCCGGCTAGTTGAATGGAACGATGAATTTGTTAAAGTATCTGGATATTCTCCTCGAGAACTGGAAGGTATGACTGCTCAAGAGTTCTTTCCGGATGATCAAAAAGATAAGATTTCGAACGCTATGGAAAAAGCATATGAGGAAGGATTTGTTCTTGTTGAGGCCACTTTCTTAACCAAGTCTGGTGAAAAGATTCCTTACTCGTTCACAGCCAGGTCAATTAAAGACGAGGAAGGAAGCCCTATAGGTTTGACTGGTGTGGGTAGGGATATTTCAGAGAGGAAGGAGGCTGAGTTAAGGTTTAAGAAACTTTTTAATGCTGGTCCTGATCCAATGTTCTTGCTGGATGAAAAAGGAGTATTCCAAGAAATTAACAAAGCCCTCACCGAACTACTTGGGTTTAAAGAAGAACAAATAATAGGAAAACAAATTTCAGAAGTTCCATTCCTCACACAACAAGCCAAAACAAAAATACTTGAAAACTTTAAAAAAAGATTGAACGGAGCAGAACCTTCTCCCTACTTGATTGAAGGCAAAACAAAGGATGGAAAACAAATATTCGCAGAACTAAACGCAGAATTAATCGAAGAGGAAGGGTCACAACTTGGAACAGTAGGAATCGCCCGAGATATTACAGAGCTAAAGGAGAGTGAAGAACGTAAAGACTTCCTAAATACTTTGCTTAGGCAAGACTTAGGGAGTAAGTACCAAACTATTCAGGGATATCTCCAACTAATCGAAGATGCTGATCTCACAGAAGAATACCAAGAATACCTAGAAAAAGCTAATAAAGCAGGAAAAAAAGTAGATGAAATCCTTGGCTTAGCAAATAAACTTGAAGAATTAGAGAAAACAGAATTAGAAGGAACAAAGAATATCACCAAAACCCTAAACCAAGTCACAGACGACATCAAAGACCTCATTAAGAAAGAAGGAGTTGAGGTAGAGAAGGACTATCCAGAGAAAATTGGACGAGTAGAAGGTGATTACTCGTTAAACCTTATCTTCTCACAGATCTTGCTGACAAGAATCCAAATCTCCAACTGCAATAAAATAAGAATCAAAGCCAGAGAAAAAGGACAAGAAGTTCTGGTAAAAATTACAGATGATGGAGAAACTCTACCCAGCGATATTAAGAACATGTTCTCAGGAGGATTATACACTGGTAAGACAACAGGAGTTGGAGGGGTCAGGTACTACATGATCAAACAAATCGCAGAACACAATAATGCAGAGATAGAGGTCAGGGATTCGGAGCTTGGCGGTTCAGGGTTTGATATTTATCTTAGTGATTGAGAAGACCTCTCCCTAATCTCTGATTAGGCAGTGGAATGAATCAATCGTAATATTTAAATAGTTCTAATACCATTTTTAGGTAACTGGCAGTTGGTTGGGAGTCTGCCGTTGAACAAAAAGCGATCCCATGCCT
>CAYTEI010000126.1:0-2786 GCA_964436705.1 uncultured Thermococci archaeon | reverse complement strand
TGAAAAGCCTGCCAGTGGCTACGGACGACGGTACGCACTCGCCGCCTTAATTGGTCTGGGTGTCGGGATTCGAACCCGAGTCTTCAGGATGAAAACCTGAGATCCTAGACCTAGCTAGAAGACACCCAGTTTAAAAATGGTGGACGCGAGGGGAATCGAACCCCTGTCCTGTACAGACCGAATATCAGTGTCTACATGCTTAGCACCTCTTTGATTATTGAACCGGAAAGGCGGATGGTGCCAGTCCCTACGTTTCCGGACGGGCAGGATTTATGTTTCTTTACCGACATTAGTAAATCCTCCGGAAAACTTCCTGTCGGTGCATCCCGATGCTGTCACCGTCATCCCATATCGGGAGTCAGAGAGACGATGGCCGCGTTATGCGGCGGCTTTCAGAGGTTCGCCAGTTATTCTGACTTGGCCGTAGGATTTATGGAGGCCAACGACCGTCCTCCGCATGCTACCGATATCCGACCTATACAGTCGAATCCAGTACGCGCCCAAATATCTTTGGACCAAGAGAATTAAATGGTGGGCCTGACCGGATTTGAACCAGTGACCAATGCATTATGAGTGCACCGCTCTTACCGACTGAGCTACGGGCCCAAAAATTTTAACTATGAAAAAAGTTAACTGGGAATATACATATTAATAACGCTAATTGTTGACCCAGCACTGTTGCAAATATATACAGATTTACAACCAAGAATTAAAAAATATTCATATTTTTCTCCCGAGTATGTTACTAGGGTTGCTTCTTGTGGAAATTTAGTTTTTTCTTCTCCAATAATATAAAAAAATATTGCTTCATCTGAAATTTTTCTTTTTAGTTTTTCTAAGTCAGGGTTATTTTCAATTCTTATTTTTTCATATGTTATTTTATTTCTCTCATCTGGAAAGTTTAAGAGAGTTATTTCCTCAGGATTGTAACCATTCTGGACTAGATTTCCATTTTTATCACTAACTTTGATAGGTGCTTCTACCTTTTCCATAACTGTTTTAATTGTTATCATTCTTCTCCCTCTTATGAACTATCAGTTAACTTGTGAATTAGATATTCCATTTCTATTCTTTTATATTGTTCAGATGATAAATTACTTGGATTGATAGAAATTTTTGTTCCGTATTTTGATTCCTCCAATTCAATAACGTTTTTTGTTAAATATACAGGAATAAAATTTAAAAATGATGGAATTCCACACTTCATAAAAGGAATAGAATCATCAGTATTAAAATATATGAGTTTGTTTCCTTTTGGAAAATACATTTTTAATTAAAAAATTCCTCGACAAATTCCAGAATTCGATTAAATTTAGGACCATTCACAACTTTAAATTTTTGATTCTGAAAATAACTCCAGTTCTCTAAAATATAAAATAAATTATCATCTCCTATATTTCTAACATATATTCCTAAATGATTAGTTAGATCGGGAGAAAAGTCAAAATTACCTAAGTCGTCGTCAATAAGTACAGATTTAATATCTTTTCCTTGATTAAAAAGTGGTTTAGGCCTATCCATTTCTTGAATAATAAGACCATCATAGTTTTCTGTTATATAATAATTCAACCATTCAATAGTTGGTAAAACAGTGCTTCTAACTTGTCTAGTATGCAAAATTACTGAACAATTTAAGTTTTTAAGATTTCTTATAAAATTGTTAGACCCAGCAAGTGGAAGAGAATTTTTATAGAATGCTTCTCTTGGATATTTTTCTCTAAGATAGTAATCGAATTCTTCTTTAGGAAGAATTGAACAATTTAATGGATGTCCAGATTTAAAACTTAAATCTTTAAATCTATCTTTAAAAATTTCAGGTTCCTGCTCTTTTAAAGTTACTAAAACTCCTTTAGGAAGATCTCTAATAACACCATCTATATCAATATAAACAACTCTCTTTTCCATTTTAAGTTCCTTTTACTCCTTCCTATAATCATTTCCATAGAATCCAGAACCTTTAAAAACAAAAGTAGAACCAATCCCCGGAACTCTATACGCAGTATTTTCTTGGCATTCTGGACAAGTGGTATTCTTAGAAACTTCCTTAATTGAAAATTTAACTTCTATTTTCTTTTTGCATTTTTCACACTTAAATTCATATGTTAGCATCTTAACTTCTTAAGTTCTTCCTCTCTTCTAACTCGATATGCTGAGTATTTACATCCCTTACAGAAAACTGGTTTTAATAAAGAATCTAATTTAGATGGAACACTATCAATTAAATTACAACCACATCTAGGACATGGTATTTCATTAGAGGGTTTCTTATTTTTTAACTTTTCTTTAACCATCTAATTCTCTGATACTCCACATAAAAGAAAAGAGATTGAATTTTCAGATCTGGCATCATTACTTGTTTTTTTACAATTCGGACATTTGACTTGTGACATTAAATCACGATTTTTAGCATTTTCCATTTTTTTAGTATTCAATTTCCACCACTTCTGAAAATTACAATTTTCACAAACAACTTTACTTTCAAATCTATCTAATGCAATTTGTTTACAATCTGATATATACATTTTAACCTCTTTTTCTTTATTTTTCTTGTATAGACACCGGCATCCAAAATTGTACCTCAGAACATTCTAATTTTTTCCCGTTAGAATAGAAAATTAAATTTCCATTCTTATCAGAGTAAAAGATAGCTTCTGAAACAGATTCGTTCGTGTAGATAAAAACTTTCTGATTAAATCTGGGAAGCTGTTTAAATGTTGAAACCCAAACCATACATAAAAAACTCATATATATACACTCTATATTTGATTTATGTTCTAACATTAAAA
>CAYTEI010000125.1:0-2820 GCA_964436705.1 uncultured Thermococci archaeon | reverse complement strand
CGCCCTCACTGACATCGGCGCCTAAAGAATAAGTGTGGCCTTCTCTGTAAGGTGCAAAATATATCCAATTTCCCACTCTCTCTCCTTCCTCGGTTTCGGTTCGGATCTTCTCCTTTACTATCTCTATAGGGAACAGTTTACGTCCACTCCCCTCGAAAGCTTCCTCTGAACAATTATGAACCATAATTCCATTAGCTATAAAATTTCCAGTCGATGTAGTAATATCATAAACTCTTTTTTCACTTGTTTTTTCAATCGATTCAACTTCATCTTCTAATATTATATCCAAACATCTTGCGTGTTTAGAATCTTGATGTAATTTTATTCTGTTTCTTTTTTTGTCTGATATAAACCCTATTTGTTTTTTAAATTCTTTAGTCTCTTTTCTTCTTAATGACAAAGTATATCCAATATAATTATATTTACCATTACCACTTTTCTTTTCTTGTTCTACTAATCTACAAGTTATCCCGAATTTTAAAAGTAATAATTGAACATCTTTGGCAAAATCTTTGTATTTAGTAAAGAATTTAACTTCATTTCCTGGTCTTGAAACAAAACCGTCAGCCTCAAATAATCCTCTTAAAAATTCACTTACAACATTTTTAGGAGATCGTTTAATAAATTCCGGAACACAGATTTTTCTTTTATAAGTTGTTCCGTTATAACTACCATTAGTCCTTTTTATTAAATCCATTTCTTTAAATGGCCTGTAAAAACTCAAATTACTTTTTCTAACCTCAATACAACCTTTTTTATTTCCTGCTACTCGCTCTTGCCAACCTCCTAAAAATTGATTATATAAATTTTTAACATCATCGATAACTCGTTTTTCTTGGCCGTCACAAGCTATACTAATTGTACTTCTACGGCCTCCAAAACTACCATCTCCCATAAACAACCCTAAAAATCTGGCAAAATCTCTATTAATATCTATTTCACAATTCACAAATTCTTCATTATATTGGACTTTCTGTTTCTTATTATTAAAACTGGGTTGTCCTAAATTTACATATTCACCGACTTCTATGTCTTTTAACTCTTTATATTCATTCCCAACTAATATTTTATGATCATCTGTGCATTCTAACTCATAACCAAATTTTGTTCTCAATAAATAATTCTGTTTAATACCTTGATCATACTTAGCTAAAATGTATTCTCCATCAACTTCAACATCTTTTATTCTCTCTAATCCTTTCTTTGTTGAAACTGTCGTATTCTCTTCTACACAAGTCGGAAACTCTTGTTTCATTTTCTCTTTTTGGGTTTTCCATTCTTGGTAATACCAGTTTATCTGCTCCTTAGTGAGCCCGTGTTTCTGCTGATAATCCTTAGCCCATTGCGGGATTTTTATATCACCCTCCAGCTTATATTCGGGAGCGTCCGTCCAACTAAAGAAATGAGCCTTAAAATCCTGTGGTGACTGCGGTTCTTCTTCCTCCGCTTGGGTATACATTTCATAGAACCGCCCCGTTTCACCGTCTGCGGTGCTTTCAATATCAATCCTCCCTCCGGGGACTACGGCCGGAATACTTCCCGTTATGATCTCCTCGGCTCTCTCCGGGTAGTGTCGGGAAATGTAGCCGAACTCCGATATATGCAATCTGTTTACTGTCGCTGAACGGGCGGACACGGTAATAGTAATACTCGACCCGTGGGAGAACTCCAACTCTTCCTGGGTTTCTTTGGTTATCTCGTACAAATGCTTCAAAGGGAAATGCTTCCAGGCGAGCTTGACCTTTTTAAATATCTTTTTAGCGTCCTCCTGACGATGGGCGATAAGGGTGAAATTGAAATTACGATTGAAAAGGACATCATCCAATCCGTCTATGACCTCGAATGTAGTAATACCTCTCTGTCTGGCCTTTAATATGATATTCCTCTGGTGCTTTTCTGCATCCAGTTTCCCTTGGACTACATTGGGTTGGAAGGTCACTAATTTACTGTTCTTGTCTATTATTTTGTATAAATGGTTCAATCGCCATTGTTTATCCGTCAGTCTCTGGTCTATTTGTGTTTTGTTCGCAGGCATCTAAGATTTGATTTATTGATTCTCCGTTTGATGTTATATCTGTTTGTTGTTCTTGAGAAGGTCTTCCTTCGGCCATTTGCCACTGTAACTCATAAGGAATGTTTTTTAAAAACTCTTCTTTCTCTTCTTCTGTCATCTCTGAAAATTTTCTACGCAAATAATCTTTTAAAGTATCTTTGGGACGACCATTCGGATTCCCTGAAACTCCTTTTTGGAAAGTTCCGTCGGGATTTCTGCCTGAATCTTCCCTGTTACCAGGTTGTTTTGTGTTGTTTAGCTCTCCATCCATAAGTATCAGTTAATTTATGACATTCTTTGCACAATGTTCTCCCATTATCTACATCAAATCTTAATTCCGGGAAATAGGCAAATGGTTTAATGTGATCTGCGTTTAATTTTCCTCCTTTTTGACCACAGAATTGACAAGTATAATTATCTCTCTCAAATACTTTCTCTCGCCAACTCTTATATTCTTTTGTTTTTCTTAATTTTTGAACACAATCCACTAAATTCCGAAGAAAATTAGTGTTTTGAAGATATAAATTAGGTTTTCTTAAAATCAACTCATTAACTTTAATAATCAACGAAATATCTATCTCACTAACAATCTGTTTCTTATCTTTTCCTTTTTTCAAATCTTTTTTAATTTTATCAGTCGTTGCAATCATTTTTTTAATCAACTCAGATTCTTTCTCGTGTTCTATTGCTTTGTCAATCCAATTTTCTTTTATATTTTTATATCGTTTATAGCTCTTTGTGTGGAGGTAAAATCCATATTATATCTC
>CAYTEI010000124.1:2238-2839 GCA_964436705.1 uncultured Thermococci archaeon | reverse complement strand
CTTCCGCCAATACATGGTGTTTGTGTCAGCAAAGATTTGCGTGGCAGTACGAGTACGGACTGAGGACACAATCTGAGAATTTTGCTATGGATGTAGGTACTATGTTCCATGAGGGAGTAGATTACTTACTTGCTCATAACTCATCTGAGAAATCTTTAGAAGAAGCTAAAAATCAAATCCTAATCAAGGATAATTTTGAGAACGAAGAGGCCTTACAGTTTGCAAGGTTTATGCTCGATCGTTACTGGGAAAGATGGTCTAGAGAAGGAGATCCATGGTCAGAAGTAATTACTACAGAAGATACTATGGGATTTCCTCTCAATGATGATTATTGGTATTTTGGTAAAGTTGATGGTTTGGTAAGAGATGATAATGGTAACGTGTGGTTACTTGAGCATAAATCTACCTACAGTGTAGATATGGATTATCTTGAGAAAACCAAACTTGATGCTCAGATTACCAGATATATGATGATGGTTTATCATGTTTTAGGTATAATGCCTAAGGGAGTTATTTATAATGTAATCTGTAGGCCTCGTAAGTATAGACGTAAGGGAGAAAAGACCAAACACTACCTTGATAGAAATACTGAGGAATATAG
>CAYTEI010000124.1:1159-2226 GCA_964436705.1 uncultured Thermococci archaeon | reverse complement strand
TTGGAAAGAGCTAAAAAGGACCTACATCATATCATAAGGGACATAGACAGAGCTAGGGATGAAGAGTTTTGGATAAGAAATCAAGATGTATGTTATTTACGTGAGCGTAGGTGTCCGTACACACGCCTGTGTAAAGTCGGTATGAGACCTCAGGTATTGATGGATTTTGATCAGGAAGATGATACTCATCCAGAATTAGATTTAGATAATGCTTTAATTCCAGATGGAGAGGAGTTACCAGAATGAAAGATTATTATGTAGCTTGCTCTCAAATGACAGTTTGTGTTACTACAAAACTTATATTTAATAAGATGGATGAGGAAGTACGAGTAATATGTAAAGCACCCCCTATTGTTAAAAAATTTGAGGGCCAGGCTTTTGGAAACTTGTGTAATTGGATGGAAAATATTAATAGAGAAGGTAATGTAATTGCAAAGGAGTTATCATATGATTGAAGGCCCAATATTCTTATGGGAAGGTGTTAAGATGATCAAGTCTACTGCTCTGGTCGCTGCGGTAGAAAATGAACATAAAGACAAACCTTTAGATGATATTATAGATGAAATTGTAGAAAACTTTGGAACTATAATGACATCTCAGAACTCTGTATTATACCAAGATTTAGATGATTTGGTAATACATTCTAGAGCCGAAAAAGGTTTGCTGAAAAATTCTATTAAGTATCTAATAAACAATCATTTAGAGGACTTAAAAGAAACAGAATATTGGGAATTTGTAGAGGAGGAATTTCTATCTGATGAGGACTTACCGGAGGATGAACGTGTTGATGTTAGTGAACTTCCAGACTTAGATTTCTTAGGAGGTGATGATGAATAGTTGTATTTGTTGTGGGGCATGTATACCTAAAGGACAAAGAACATGCTCAATGTGCTATGGAGATATAGAC
The DNA here is from genome assembly GCA_964436705.1 of uncultured Thermococci archaeon. Lineage (GTDB taxonomy): Archaea > Methanobacteriota_B > Thermococci > Thermococcales > CAYNOZ01 > CAYNOZ01. Next base: position 1,319 of record CAYTEI010000124.1, on the reverse strand, counting down.
CATGGTAATGATGGTTATTATAGAAAAATGATGAGGAAGGAGGCCGAAAAGGAAGTTAGAAAACGAGCCGAGGAAGAAAAAATTTTAGAAAACCAAAGGAGGCGAAGATGAAGGAAATAGTAATTGAGGTGGATCAAGGTAGAGTAGTAGATGATTATCA
>CAYTEI010000124.1:626-1106 GCA_964436705.1 uncultured Thermococci archaeon | reverse complement strand
GTTACTGTTAGGGATTATGATACACAGGATTCGGAAGAAGAATTTATAGAAAGTTCGTTTAAAATATAACTTTACAGGGAGGAACTTATGAACGAAGATGAAAGAAAAGATTTGAAGATAGATGCTAAAGAGATAAAAAATAAGGCTAAGATGATGTTATCTAATCATATACACAGTCTGTCTAGTTATAAAATAGGCTTTCTGTATTCTATATTAGAAGAAGCAGAAGGTTTAGAACATTCCTTAAAAAAGAGAAAATCTACTTAGAAACTTACCACATTAATTACAGGAGGAACTAACTTATGGCAAAAAGAGTAGCAGCAAAAGATGAAGTAAGAGACTTAACATTACCAGAGGAACCACAGGAGCCAAAAGTAGGGCTTACAGATTTCAGATGGCTACTCCATGGGTTCCCCAAATCAGGCAAGACAAGCGTTGCAAGTAATTTCCCAAATCCTATATTCCTTGCGACTGAAGAAG
>CAYTEI010000124.1:0-616 GCA_964436705.1 uncultured Thermococci archaeon | reverse complement strand
CAATGCACTTGAGGTCTATTCACAATCTATTAACAACTGGCCTGAGTATGGTCAAATGGTAGATATGTTAGTAAATGAGGATCATGATTTTGAAACCGTTATAATTGACATACTTGATTTGTTGTATGAGTATCTCAAAGATCAAGTTGCTAAAGAAAATTCGGTAGATCATATCAATGATCTAGGATATGGTGCAGGTTATGATGAAGCTAATAAGAGACTACATAGAAGTCTGGAAGATCTCTACCATTCAGGTTTAGGTGTAGTCTTAATCTCTCATTCACGTTATGAAGATTTGAAGTATGGTAGAAGGACTATTACTAAAATTGTTCCAGATCTATCTAACTCACCCAGACAAGTTATTACTGGATGGGTTGATAATATAGTATTCTTCGACGTGCAGCAAGAGGAAAAGGATGATGAAGAGAAATTCTTATCCTCACAATTTGTTGCACAATTCCAGCCTACTCCTTATGTAGAGGCTGGTGGACGACTGTCGAAGTGGATGCCTGATGTCATTGATCTTGGGGATGGTCCTCAAGAGGGCTTTCAGGCAATTGAAGAAGCTTTCTCAGATGCTGCCGAACAGTATCTGGAGAGTCTCTCGTAAACTTTT
>CAYTEI010000123.1:0-2852 GCA_964436705.1 uncultured Thermococci archaeon | reverse complement strand
ACCACGCAGACGCAGGATCAATACAAAACCCACTAGACCCAACAACCACAATACTACTATCAATACTAATAGAACAAGAAAAAGAAATCCAACAACTAAAACAAAAAATAGAAAACCAAGAATAGTGAAGATTAAAGAACAAAAAATAGAGCACCAATAATTAGACAAAAAAAGCAATAAATACATTAAAGAAAGAAAATGTAGAGTACCAGTATTTGAATCCGGTATTTCCTCGGGTTTTTTAGTCATTAGACCTAAGAATTAGATTATTCGGCTTTCTTTTTCTTCTATTATGTTTTTAAATTCTTTTTTAACTTTTTCAGGGCTTCTTACCTTCCTCACGTTTAGACCCATTCTTCCATCTAATAGATCTTCCGGATCATAATCCGGAGTAATGATCCTTGCGATCTCCTGACTCCTAGAAGTTACAAAGTACACCCCATCCTTCTTCTTCTGTAACTCATACTCACCAACCTTCTCAACAACACCCAAAACAGATCCCCAAAAATACTTAATAAATAACCAAATAAAAACTTTATCATATACACCAAAAATAACCAACAAGTAACCCATAATAAAACCAAATAACTATTTCAAAAATCTTCCAATAAGACTACGTTAAAAAATTTCCAACCACAAAAACCTGAAATCCTAATAAACATTAATGGCTTAGGCGAGATGTTCTTACCCAAGAGCACCACCCCCCCCTTATTCTCATATAACAAAAATAGAGAGACAACCAATGAGAATAAGTCGATTTCCATGAAAATAACCCCAAACCCCATTGAGAAAAGAAATATTATCTTATCATAGAAAGTCTATATCCCCCCTTATAGATAATATTATGTCAGAAAAAAAACAAAAACCATAAAATTAGAATAATAATAGTGGTTGGTATTATTTTTGTATTGATCACCACCTATACATCTATCAATATTGCAACTACTAACTCTTCTTTAAGCTTGAATGAGGCTGAACTTGGATTCCTTGATGGAGAAAAAGTTCCATTCGAAGACAAAGAATACTACTACTCCACAGCTGAGGAATACGTCAAGGAGAAATATGAAATCCCTAAACAGAAGAATATTGAAGGGCTTGAGGATTTCCTAATGCAAGCAGAATGAATTAAGATCGTATGAAGATAACAGTGTATTTACCTGCACTGAAATATCTGCGATGCTTGAATCGCTCCTAGAAGGTGTTCGGTTTGATACTAAGATCGTTCTAAACTATGATTTAACAACTAAGAATATCGAGGTAGTAGGAAGACATAGCTGGATTATGGTAAACACTACTACTGGTTTGGTAGCCTTGGAATCAAAGAAACTAACTAAAGATAAGTATAAGCCACCACGCATAATGACTGATCCAAACGGAGAATACAAAGAATACTCAGCCTATTACCGTATCTATCAGGATTGGAAGAAAAAGATGGAAAGAAACATTACTTTTGAAGCATAGGAAGAGAAGACTTATGAAAAACCAAATACATGGAGCCCCAAATACTATTCTCCCAAGGAGGTTAAAGAAGATCCTCATTCCTATATAGAAGGAGATTCAAGAAATGGAACAATTTACAAAATACCTAAGGATCAGTTCGACTGGTACAGCGTAGAACCCTACAGGAACTCTAATGCAGAGTTCTCTGAATGGTCTTGATGAGATTAATAAAAGAATACATAGAAAACAACAACATGTCAACAATCAATGAACTAAAAAATAACATAAAAAAGGCAAGAACCACAATAGAGACCGCAGTATAACAAATAAAAAAAGGAGGGAGGAAATGACCAATAATGATCTGAAAGTTTGGATATTTAGAATGGTACTATCACTCCATCTCTTTTGATGACTACATGATCCTAATCCCTGGGCAAGATCCTGGATTTCAAAATTCCAGAATTAAACCGGCCCAAGAGGGAGATGAACCTCTAAGAACATACTCCAATCATCCTCCCCCTAAGAATTATTGATTATGAGTTCTTAGATTTTGACGGAGTTAACTGATTAGCTAGTTCTCCTACTAGGAGAGAAAAATAGAAATTCTACATTCACAACCTAACCCAACTAAAAAAGAAAAAAACTTTAACCCTGGAAAGATCACTATAACATGTCGTGCCACAGAACCAAGAAGATTAAAACTAGAAACAATAACAAATCTTATTACATAATAATTGAGGTTTTCTAATGGCTGATCCAATAATTCAAGCCCAAGAAATAAATGTTTTACTGGTAGATGATGAGGAAAACTTCTTAGAGCAGGAAAAAATATTCCTGCAAAAAATAAGCGAAAATATTAAACCAGATACTGTTGCATCACCAGAAAAAGCCTTAAAAAAAATCGAGGAAAAAAATTATGACGTCATTGTCTCTGATTATGAGATGCCCGAGATGGATGGGTTAGAATTCTTAGAGGCCATCCGTAAAGATAGGAACAGTGACACCCCCTTCATCATGTTCACAGGTAGAGGAAGAGAAGAAGTAGCCATTAAAGCCCTGAACCTAGGAGCAAATCATTATATGCAGAAAGGTGGGGACCCGGAATCTCAATTCAGTGTGCTGGTGGAGGAAATATCCCGAGAAATAAAACATTACAAGACAGAAAAGAAATTAAAATATAGTGAAGAGATGTATGAAACTATATTCAATTCGGCTCCTATCGGTATTATTATAGAAAATGAAAATGGAGATATATTAGAGGTAAATGAAGCAGAATGTGAAATGACAGGTTATTCTAAAGAAGAATTAAAAGGTAGTAATGTCATAGATAAATTTGTATTGCCAGAACAACAAGAGAAAGCAAAGAATAATATAAAAAATATTCTTAACGGACAGGATACTGAATTTGATAT
>CAYTEI010000122.1:0-2922 GCA_964436705.1 uncultured Thermococci archaeon | reverse complement strand
CCTCGTATCTTACTTTTCCTAGTCACTAAAATGTCTACGGTCCAAAACTCAAAAAAACAAACTCACACCACCTTTCAAGAAAATATTTTCACAAAAACACTAATTTCGACCCCTCATGATTTCGCCAGCCTAAAGCACATCACCTAAACATCGTAAACCTTCGCCAGGGACTTCCACACGTAATGCGACCTCGCTCCCCCTCCCTCGACAATTTCCTCGGAAAGTACTCCACCAGCGAAAAGTATCCTCATCTTAACAAGACAAAACTGTTCATTTCGAGAAAAACCTCCCTAAAACCAACCAATAGGGTTAAGGTTGTAAATCAATACACCAAAAAATCGGAAAAAATCAGTTCAAAAATACGTGTAGAGAACACACGCCAACACTGGCAAAGTCAAAAATTTCTCGAACACAACCCTCCCGATTAGTCAAGGAGAAGAAATCAATCGGTCAATAGACAGGAAAAACTAAACGCCACACCCCTAGGAAAACTTGGGTAAACCCGTCCCGGAAAATTCAGACCCTCGGTCTTAAGAAAAGATTAGATCGGCTAAATTTTTTTTGGATCCACATTTATCTGAAACCCCGAAGTATTTTAGGTGTAGTCGTATATAAGTGTAATTGTGTAAAAATGCCGACCACTGTCAAGCTAGATGAGGAACGAAAGAAAAAACTGGAGAAACTATTAGCCAAAATATTTGTCGAACAGGGAGAGAAAATCACACTCCAAGAAGCCCTAGGGCGGGCCGTCGACGCTGCTTTGGAAAGCGATGAATTCTTGAGAGAGCTTGCTGAACTACCGCCTCTTGAGGAGGATCCAGGATGGGAAATGCTCGAAAACCCGAAGCATTGGGGGGTAGAGGATGCTTCTGAGAATATAGACGAACATGTTTACGGGGAAAATTAGAATGGGTATTTTTCTCGACACGGGCATACTTGTCGCGATTAGAAATGCCGATGATAAAAGGCACAAAAGAAGCAAAAACTTGATGGAAAAGGCGTTAGGGAACGATTTCGGCACCATATATTCCTCAGATTACATAATAGACGAGGCGACGACTCTAGCTCTAGTAAGAACGGGCGACGCCACTATCGCCATCGACGTCGGAAAATACGTTATCAACTCTCCGCGAATAAAAATACTACAAGTCACGAGAAAGTGTTACCAAGCCACCTGGGAAAAATTCAAATCCCTTTCCGAGGAAGGGCTAAGCTTTACCGATTGTTCAACCCTCTCTCTTATGGAAAAAAACCGGATCGATAAGGTAATGAGTTTCGATTCCGGCTTCGACGGTCTCGCAGAAAGGATATGCTAAAAACCCACTGATAGAACTCTTTCAGATAAAGCCAGAGAAGTCCGACTTTTCCCACGAATAAATCATCCGGAGTTTTTAACAAAATTTTGTAAAGACATCATCTGGTTTGAATAATAGCATGAAAAAAAGAAACCGAAATCATCCTAAAAAATGACGAAAATCAAAAACTTTTCAATCAAAAAATTGGCATTCAAAAAAGAACTACTACTCAGGAGAAAACTCCTTAAAAATATAAGGACTCCACAGAACTAATCCTCCAACTATACAACCCAAAGCAAGCCATGGATTATTTGAAAAAATGGGAATCACACCGACACCTAAAATCATTAGCAATACTCCTAATCCTGCTAATTGTTTTCCTCTTTCCGAAAACAATTCTTCAACATTCTCCAAACTATCACAACCAATCTTTACAATTATTTCAACTCCAACACTTTAAAACAATTCCTGCCGGAAAATAATTAAAAACAAAAAATATCCTTTTCCGAAAAGTTCCAAATCAATAATACCGCTTTGTTAACTTGATTTTTCTTTAATGGAGAAAATTTTTTCGCTATTTTTATTGAAAAGGTCTTAAAGAAGTCTGTCGATTGGAAAAGTCTGAAAATATAAAAATTAATGTATGTGCTCAAGACTTTCAAACAAAGAAAAGCACACATTCAATGGGGATATGAAAATGAAAAACAAAAACTCCTTAAAAGCTTACAGGGATGCTGATGGGAAAATCAAAAAAATCTTCGACAGAAACGGGGTTTTGTTAGCCTATGTTTTCGGTTCTGTCGCTCAAGAAAAAACCGGACCGCTTTCCGATATAGATTTTGCCGTTTATTTCGAAGAGTCCCTTTCCAAGTCCGAGCGAGAAGACCTTTATCTTGATATTCTCAACGACCTGATAGAACCTCTAGGTGACGATATAGACCTAGTATCTATGAACAAAGCAAACCTGCTGCTCAACTTTAACATCATAAAATCAGGCGAAATTCTCTTCCAAAAAAACGAAACCGTTAAGGTTCAAATCGAGGCGGAAATAATGAGAAAAAACCTCGACATGAAACACTATCGAAAAAGACACACAGAAACAAAAATCAAAAAAATAGCGAATAAGGGTCTTGGATGAAAGAGGAAATTGAAACTAAGCTGGAAAAACTGGACAAGTACGTTGATGAGCTGAAAAACCTCAGCAAACAAAGCCTTTCTGAGTTCAAAGATGACAAAATCAAGCAAGCGGCTGTAGAGAGATTTTTCCAAATGTCGATAGAAGTAGTTCTAGACATCTCATCGATGATAATTTCACAAGAAAACCTCGAAAAGCCCGACAATTACAGGAAAATGATATTAGCGTTAGGAAAATCCGAAATTCTTGAGAATGACTTTGCAGAAAACTTTGCAAACATCGCAGGATTCAGAAACATTCTCGTACACCAGTATACCAATATTGATGTAGAAATAGTCTACAAAAAACTTAAAGAAAAACTAGAAGATTTCGATAAATTTGCAAGACAAATAGCTATCCACGTCAAGGAAAAATAAACTGTATCCGTCTAAATCATACAATTAATCAAAAAATAGTCAAGTATCACTCTCTTCCGGAAAGTTGCGAGTCAAT
>CAYTEI010000121.1:0-3069 GCA_964436705.1 uncultured Thermococci archaeon | reverse complement strand
CAACACACCCCATTGCCTCGAACAGTACCTATATCCTCGCCTCTTGGCGAAACACGCTATTGGATCAGAGCAAGGGCAGTATCCTCTTAGTGTAGGAACTAAGAGTAGAGAAATTCTTCCTCTGCGTAATACCCCTCTTTGTTTCTCTCTTTCTCTACCTATATTTTATAATTCAGTTGAGAAGAAAAGGAGGGGAATAAATTGAAGAGACACGGAGACCTGTGGGGTGATGTTATAGACATAAAGAATATAAGGCTCGCTCATAAGAACGCTAAGAAAGGAAAAAAGAACTACAACGGAGTTCAGATGGTTGAAGAAGATAGAGAATACTATTTAGAAAAAGTTCAGCAAATGCTTAAAAATAAATCCTTCACCACGGCAGACTACAAAACCTTTAAAGTATTCGACCCAAAAGAAAGAGAAATATTTAAACTCCCCTACTACCCTGATAGGATCGTTCATCATGCCGTAATGAATGTGATGCAGCCGATCTGGGATAAAGTATTTATTTACGATGTTTACAGCGCAATTCCAGGAAAAGGAATTCATGCCGCTATAGAAAGACTTGATAATTTCCTGAGAAACAAAGAAGGGACTAAGTATTGTCTCCAATTTGATATTGCTAGTTTTTATCCTTCTGTTGATCATGATATTTTAATGGATTTAATAAAGAGAAAAATTAAGGATTCTGATCTTCTTTGGTTGCTCGATGATATAGTTCACAGCCCTTCAGGGGGTAAGGGAATACCGATAGGTAACTACACGAGTCAGTACTTCGCTAATATTTACCTGAACTGGTTTGATCATTTTGTTAAATATGATCTAAAGGAAAAGTATTATATTAGATACGCAGATGACGGAATAATTCTTAATAACTCTAAGGATAGATTGCATGAGGTCTGGTGCGAAATAGAGAATTATCTTAGAGAAGAATTGAAACTTGAACTCAACCCGAAAACACAAATCTACCCTGTAGATGATAGAGGAATAGATTTCTTAGGTTACAGAACCTTTAGAGAGAAAACGCTGTTAAGGAAGAGAACTGCTAAAAAGTTTAAGGGGAAAATAAGGGAAATTAGAGAAAATCATGAAGAACTGGAACCAGACAAAATAGTTAGTTCAATTATGAGTTATGTTGGTTGGATAAAGCATTGTAATGGTTTTAATCTTATTAAAAAATATATCTTAAAAGATGAGAAGATAATGAGAATACTCAGAAGATCATCAAAGAAGTTAAATATAACAAATCCTATCTCAAATTTAACCAAGATTATGCATTCGAATAAACTATAGAGGATGATAATATGACTAGATCAAGTCAAGAACCTGAACAAGTTGAATTAAAGAGAAAAGAATTATCCGATGATGGAGTTAGAATAGATCTTAGGGTTAGATGGAATATTGAACAGATAACAGTTGAGGACATAGATGGCGAGAGTCACACTGAGTACGAATACGATGAAAGCAAACTAACGATTACATATAGAGGGATACCTACAAATAGTGCTATACAGGATTTCATAGACAGAAACAAACAAGGACTGATCCTGAAAGGAAAACAAAAACATGAAGGAACGTCATTATCAACAACAGAGAAAGAGAAATTGATTGACTATGAAACAGGTAAAGCAATAGACAACAGAATACACGAATCATCAGGTCTTGAAGAACAGATAGCAATAATAAGAGACCAGTTGATATCAATCATTAACGAGGCTGGATATTCGGTTACAACAGAGTTCGATCAATTGAATACAATCGCTACTGAAGAAATAGATGAAGGACAGACTAGAAAGAATAATTTGTGAGGTGCTATGAATGCCTAAGAGTAGGAAGATAGATAAAGATAAGATCGAGCAACGGAAGAATATAGATGAAGAAATCTCACGGATAGAGGAAGACCTAAAAACCGCAAAAGGAGGGATAAAGGGCAACCCACATATCGTTACTTATCTAGATAAACTCGAGGATAGGATACAGAAGATAGAAGAAGCAATCGGGCTAAGAGATTAATGTCACTAAGAGAGAAGGTACAATGGCAACTAAAGTACACGGGAATCCTAGTTATTCCATGGATTCTCTATTTCTTCTCTATGGGATTCGTCTTAGGGTTCACTAGAGATATTAACACATACCTAGTGGCTAGTGGGTTCTTCGGTACGGCAATGGTGCTAATTGATGAGAAGAAAAAAGTAGGTTACTGGTTTAAACTAAGAGACATCATTACTCCTAGAGTGACTCATGAGAAGTTCGTAGTGATAATGGTTTTTGTTTTTTTCTTAGGTCTTTTTCTTTAATTCTTCCGTAACTTTTTTAATCTCCTTTAACTCTTCTCTTGTTAGGTGATTATATGGAACCAATTTATACAGTTGCAGCCGCAATAATAACGGCAGTTATTGGGTATCTACTATCAAAGAAGAAGTATAAACCCTATTATGAAGGATATAAATCGGTCGTGAAGGCTATTAGAAAAGCTACAGATGAACTAGGGTGGAAGGAAACATATGAACTAGCTGACAAAATAGTAGAAATGCTAGAAGACAATAAAGTAACTAATAAAGAAATAAAAGAAGTAATAGAAGAAGCAGATGACGTATATGACGAGATAGTTAAGATATACAAAAAGTACTATGGATGATCTAGATGCTAAGAGAGTATGTTCCTGGCCTAGGAGAAAGAAGTACGAGGAGAAAAATACGTGGAATCTTCAAAAAACTAGACAACAAACTCTCTTTTCAATTCTTTATTGCTATGTTCATAATAGAAGCAGTAAAATCATTTGTGGCTGGTAACTATTATGTGGCTATTAGGATGGGATCCGGTGCATTACTCTGTCTTGGTGGATTATTAGCATATTTAGAGTACGGTGAAGACATACAAGAAGGAGTTGAAAAAGGTAAAGAGAAAGTCAAAGAAAAAACAGAAGAAGTAACCTCTAATGATGAGTAATGATCAAAATAATAAGATATATATGTCTCTTTACTTCTATTCTTTATAAGAGATGGTGATCGAGTTGGGATATAATAGTTTTGAAGGATTTAATGGTAGGAGAGAAGAAATAGAAGCAAT
>CAYTEI010000120.1:0-3259 GCA_964436705.1 uncultured Thermococci archaeon | reverse complement strand
CCTCTGATCAGTTCTCCACTTATTCTTCTGTTCTTTCCAAAAATCATCATAAACCTTATTGATTTCTCTATCGTAAGTCGTGAATATTAAGTATCCACATCTCTTAACGACTCTACCTATCTCCTCTAGTGTTTTCAATCGGTCTTCTTTTTTGGGTATATGCATTAACCCATTAAAAGAGAACAAGGCATTATCAAAAGAATTATTATCAAATGGCATGGACTGAGCATCAGACACAAGAAAAAAATTACCTAAAGCCATCTCCAACGAAAGATCCACAGCATCATTAACCATATCTTCAGATATATCAATACCCACTACCTTAGTATATCCACTTCTAATAAGGCCGAATGTTGTTCGTCCTGCACCACAACCAATATCCAAAATCGAATCTTCAGAACCAAAATATTCATTGATTAAAAATAATTCCGATTTCCATAATCCAACAGATTCAACTGCATCCTTATATCTGGAAGAAACACTACTAAAATATTTTATAACAGAAGCCTTAGAAATTCCAGACATATAAAAAACCTGCAAAATATATATAGTTCAAAGACCTAAGCCCATCGAATCTCTTAGGGATTTGTTTTGTTTTAAGGTCTAATATTTTATAGATTTTTTTGATCAATATTGTTCGATTATAAGACTAATATTCCAGAGAATCTATTCTTAAAGATATATTAGAGATTTTCGTGCATTTCTTGTATAAATTACTTTTTCCTTTTCTTTGTTAATTTTATTATACCAAATTACATATAAGCTGACTTGAAGACTGATTAAATTATGTATTATAATAAGCATCAAATAGAACTGAATTTTTACCCTGTGATCACCTAATATTGTAAATTCTTTAGTAATGAGGGGTTCCTTGATTAGAGTTTTTAACAGGCTTGCTAGGGGTAAAGAGAGGAGTATTCAAAATGATTTGCCTTTCATAAAAGGTATTCCTGCCTTTTAGAATCCTTAGTTTTTCAGTGTATTCTTTTTCGATCTTTTTGGTTGTCTAGGCTTGATTCTTGCTCCTTGTTAAGTGTGTGTCCATAGCAACCTACTGCCTTAATCAGATATTCACCGCCCGTATTCGATTAAGAAGAAATGTAAAATCTTATAAATAAAATACAATCTATATGCCTAAAAAATTGTCCTTTTGGTATTAGAACAATATATGAATAGAGAAGTCTCAATAACATTATTATTTGTAAGAAGGATTGCCGAACCTCAAGGATTGTTTCTAGTCGTTGGCAGTTTAAATAATGGATTTTTAACCTAGATTCTCTTCTATGATCACAAAGAATTTCAGTCAATAAAGATTGCTTAAATTGTATTCATCTAGCAAATTCGTTATTTTTGAATAGTATTTATCCATATTTTGTTCTTCTTTCCTTTTTTCTATCCATTTAACTTTTTCATCTAATGGTGGACCAAATAATTCTTTATCTACCTTTTTATCTTTCTTGTATATCTGTATTCTTTTTTCAAAAGGGTATTTTAGGTAGAATACTCCATCAGTAATCTCAACCAACGGTTCATCATTTTCATTTATAATAAAATTATTAATTGGTATGCCATTCTTCCTTACTGAGCTTATATCAAAGGCATTTAATATCCATTCCTCAATTTTTTGGGCTATTTCAATGAATTTTAGGTATTGGATAGGAGTGAATCTATAGTTTCTTTTTTCATAAGGGTCTTTGAATTCAATAGTGGTTTTTTTGTATTTTTCTGCTTTTGTATCGTTAAATCTCATTATGTATCCTGTATTTCCTTCGTAGAATCTAGGTTCTCGTTCTATTGTTTGGATTGTAGGAGTTTTTTCTCCAAAGAATATTAGATTTCCATCTTTCTCTTGTATGAGGTTTTTTCTTTTTGTACCAAGATCAATATTCATAATTTCATTTCGAAGATTTTGGAGAGCCTTTGATTGATTTTCAATTAGTATCTCGTTAAACTTTTTTTCGCTTATTTCTTCAGGTTTTACCCGAGCTATAATATAATAGTGAAAAATACATTTCTCATTCATAATTTCATAACTATTAAGTTCATTAAAATCAATCTTATTAGGCATAAAGTAATTTTTTAACTTCTCAAGCATAAAAAATCATCCTTTTTAGTAGCTTAAGAGATATTACTAATTAAAACTTTCGTATATTGAATTCTTAAAAGATAGAACCAAGAGACGAAGAGTATATTCATAAAGAATCATTAATCCATGCCCCACTATTCAGATTACTAAGACAATACCAATCTTCCCAAGGATCATAATATCAACCAAATATAAAAATCTCATTATACTGGGAAAAGTCCAAAACAACAATGAAGAACCCTATATACAATGAAAGTACTTATTGAGGTTTTTTACTTGGAGTTCAAGAATATTATTTATGTTTCCTGAGGATTTTTCGATACTAGAGTTTTGAAATAAGGATCTTACCCAAGAATCTGGACCTAGATCTTGTTGGAGAGGGTTCTGAAGCTGAGGAATATCAAATCAAAAGGAGTAGAAAAATATCAATTCTTGAGTAGAAATTTTTCCTATTAGGTATTAATATTCCTTAGAGATATAAAAATTATTTCTTAATAGAAAATCCCAAGGAATCCTTAGGATTATCTTAGTAAAAACCATGGGGATTACCATATGAATCATAAGGCTATCTCTAAAATCTATAAATAAAAGATTCATCCATCTCATTAACACTCATAAAAAAGAATAAGAAAACCAATTCGAAACCCGATCAGGAAGAACAGTAATCAAAAGAATACCATAAAAAACCCAAACCATTTAACACTCACAACAACATACTTGTAAGGGTATATACTGTGGAAAAGACTGTGGAAAATCTCAATGAAGTCGTAAAAGGTTTTATAACACTCATCATAGCATTCGCATTTGGTTCAATGATATACACAGGACTCACAAGTAGAAATGTATCAATAACTATCATAGGAATTTTAGGATCCGCATTCCTCCTATCAATAGCCAAAAAATATGCACCAATATAACACCCAAACACCAACAAACCACACTAACAAGAACCCAAAAAAGGGAAAGTAAAAGGGAGATAAAAAAGGAGAAACATGACCTAACCAAGATCACAATACTGAAAATAATTAAATCCAAAATCCTTAATCGAAAATATTCATTTCTTTAGAAACCATATTTCTATGGAAAACTATTTAAGACTCCAAAAAGAACGTTATTCAAAAATATCTACAGGCAAACACCTAACTAAAGAGAATGGTGTCCCGGGAGGACTGT
>CAYTEI010000119.1:2591-3277 GCA_964436705.1 uncultured Thermococci archaeon | reverse complement strand
AAGTAAACGTTGATGCATTAATGGATAGACTAGGATGGTCCAGAGAAAAAAGCACTATAGTAATGGCAATAGCTGTCTTTATAGTAATGGTACCAGCTACAATGAACAAAGGATATAATTCACTAGTGGTTGAAATATCTACAGTATGGACCCTTGCGATAGGAGCCATATTAGCAGGAATAGCATTTGCCTGGTACTACGGAGCGGATAAAGCTAGAGAACACATAAACAACACATCATACTTTAGCTTCGGTAAGTGGTGGGAACCATGGGTTAAATTCGTCTACCCAGCAGTGATTATAATAACATTGATTTGGAGCGTGATATAATGCAAACAGTATACATAACCGCAGTAGTGGTATTATTGTTCGTTTGGATACCGTTTATATGGAGTACATGGACACTAGCAACTAAAGAAGCCTAAAAATTATAATTTATTTTTTCTTCTTTTTTAATTGATAAAATAAAAAATAACTATTTTAATGGATCAATTGGTTAGTAGGTGGATGTGACCTAATGAGATTAGAAAAAAATATCAAAGAAAACTTAATGGATTTTAATCGAGAAACGTATATAAAAGAAGAAGACGAAGAGGTTATTGATTTCTTAGACTGTTCTCTAGGTGTAAACCCATTTGGACCACCGGAAAAGATTCAAGAAATTATAAAGTCCAAATCCTTCCAAGA
>CAYTEI010000119.1:0-2581 GCA_964436705.1 uncultured Thermococci archaeon | reverse complement strand
TACCCATTCCCTTATCATAAAAAACTGAAAAAGGAAATAGCCCAATTCTGGAAACCGAAACTAAAAACTGATTTGTTTAATCAAATAAGGATAGGGAGCGGATCAATGGGGATCCTAGAAAAAATCAACAAATTCCTAATTGACGAACAAACTAAGGTTCTAGGGATAGCACCACAGTTCTCAGAATACCTAACAGAAATAGAAGTATCAGCGGGACAATACACAGAGGTAAAACTTAAATCAGATAACGGATTCAAATTCCCAACTAAAGAGTTTAATAAAAAAATAATGGACTTAGAACCTAATTTGGTGTACATAGATAATCCGAATAATCCAACAGGTCAATTACTTGAACTAAAAACGATAAAGAAAATACTTAATACTTCATTCAAAACTGATACGATCGTAATTATAGATGAGGCTTATATGGACTTTGTTGGTGATAAAGACTCTGCGGTGAACCTAATAGATGATTATAGGAATCTTATAGTGGTAAGATCTTTCTCGAAAGGGTCTGGATTAGCTGGACTAAGAGTTGGCTACGGAGTATTCTCCGAGAATATAGTTGAGCACTACGATAAAGTAAACCTTCCCTTCCAAATCTCTAAAATAAGTGAGTATTTAGTTAGAAAAATATTGGAATCTTATCATGACCAATACATATCAGAAGTAAGGAAAAAATTGGCTGCAGAAAAGGAAAAGATAATGAATGAACTAAAGAAAAACTATCAAATATCCCAGACACATCCCAGAACACCAATACTCTTAATCGGGAAAAAAGACAAGAATATTGATTTAGCAAAGACCTTTAAAGAAAAGGGAATACTAACCCAATCTGGAAAAGACTTTAAGAACCTAGGACAAAATTACGTAAGAATAAGAGTTCCAAGAAAGTCAGAGACCTTTCTTAAGAAACTATCAGATTAATTATTCCTCAATTAAATTATCAACTAAGAGGTAATCAAATTTTTTTATATCATTTGATCTTATTTCTAATCCGTAATCCGAGTCTCCAGAACCAAAGTTAATTCTTTGAGTATTAAATATTTTTTCATCTATTATTATCGGTAAGTCTAAGGTAATCGGACATATTTCCCCAGGATCCTTACCAGTTAGTTCTCTTAACTCATCCAGGTCGACTGTTTCAATTTCCTTTCCCAGAACATTATTGATTTTATTGAAATCGATTGTATCATCACCCTTTAAGAAGACACCATAGTAATCATTATCTTCTAGAGATTTCACTATGATAGTTTTGCAAACTTCTTCAAATTTAATGTCTTTAAGAGCATTTTTTACAACTTCTTCTGTGGTAACACTCTTCCCAGATAGTTCAAATAATTCGTAATCTATTTCCTTGTCTTCAAGTATCTTGACGGATTCTAGTTCCATTTTATCATCTCAGTTTTAATTAAAACTTCAAATAATGATTATCTGATTTCATAGTTACTGAGTTATACCTTGCATGTTTGGTTAGTTAGGTTTTTTTAGGTTTATTCGTTTAGGTTGAAGGGTGGATTTTAATGGATTATGATGAAGTTATTGTAGATTATTTAGGTGCCTTGGAGAATAGTGATTATGATAAATTAATGGATCTTTTTTCTGATGAGGCTGTGGTTAATTCGCCATTGTATGGAGAAATAAAGGCGTCTGATTTCTACTTGGATCTTTTTGAATCCACAAATAAGTCCGAAATATCATTAATCAATATTTTTACGAGCATTACAAATAATAATGTAGCCGCAGGACACTTCTTCTATGAATGGATCCTCAAGGATGAAACCCAAACATCTTTCGAATGCGTAGACATCTTCAAATTCACAAAAAACAACAAAATAAAAGAATTAAAAATTATCTATGACACAAATAACACTAGAGAACAATTTGAAAACATAGAATAATAAATAGTAATAGGACATGATTCGAGATACTTCTTTATATCCTCTTATTTTTTGATGATCTTTTGATCATTAATCCCTTAAAAGGATCTTTCGATTCTTTGTTGGGTGAAACAGTGACGGAAGAACACAAGTGTTCAAAGTGCGGGGCGGAAGCCATCTATCATAGAAGATACGCAGGAACCTACCACTGCAAAAAACACTTCAACAGAATGCTAGAAGATAAAGTAAAGAAAACAATGCGTAAATACGACATGATAGAACCAAAAGAAACAATAGCAATCGGGTTAAGCGGAGGAAAAGACAGCGTAGTACTACTATCCCTGCTCAGCGAAATCTCACAAGAAACCCTTCCACTAGACCTAAAACCAATAATCATAGACGAAGGAATCAAGGACTACAGAGATAACAGCATAGACATGGCAAAACAAACAGCGAGAGACCTAGGCCTAGAACCAATCGTGAAAAGCTTCAAAAACGAAGTAGGATACACAATAGACGAAGTCACCAACCTAAAAAACGACGACAACATGAAAGCCTGCAGCTACTGCGGAGTATTCAGAAGAAAACTACTAAACCAAGCGGCAAAAGACGTAAACGCAGACAAAGTAGCAGTCGGGCACAACCTAGACGACAAAGCCCAAGTAATAATAATGAACATGATGAGAGGAGACGTCTCAAGA
>CAYTEI010000118.1:0-3281 GCA_964436705.1 uncultured Thermococci archaeon | reverse complement strand
ATGATCACATCAGCAATATCAAGATATTTCTGAGCTTTCTCTTTCTCCTTCTCTATTACCTTATTTCTTTTCTCAAGCTTCTTCTCTTTCTCTTTAAGGTCCCGGTAGAGTAGATCGAACGGGTCTTTGAATCCTGTCACTATTAATGCTTGGTAGATTAGGTAGAACGATATAAGCTTAAAGAAGTGGCCAACTAGGTTAGAGAAGCCGTAAACACTAATATAGAAAGTAAAAGCTATCTCAGCAAATATAGTTAAAACAATTGAAACCGCTAATAAATTAAAAACATAGGTCTTAAATCTATCCCTATTTCTATAAAGAAAGTAGAGCGCGAAACCAAGAATTATGGATATAATGTACTCACTAATCTTCTTGAAAGGAGTTAAACCAACACCCTCAACATAACAGTCCGGAAAAAACCCGCTAAAAACAGATAATATGATCAGGGAAAATCCAACTCCATAAGCCACCATTGGATACGAGATATTGATCTTATCTCTATAAAGTATTAAAGGAGCGACTAATAGAGTTAAAGCCTCCATAAACCTAGCGGATATCCATAGTTGGGTTGGGAGATTTGATCCCCACCCAGGGAAGACACCCATACCCTCATATGCTAGGGTATGTACTAGGTCGATGCCACCGATGAAGAGGAAAGCTACTCCTACGAGAAGAAGGTAGTTATTCTCTATCTTATCCCGAGTATTCCATGTAATCGCAAAGATTAGACCCGCTACTATGATGCTGAAAAGCTCAACAAGAGTATGAAACAGTAAATAAGAATAAAGACTAGTAAGATAGAGCCCTAGTAAGATGAAAAAACCTAATAACCAATGATAAGGACTAATTCCAGATATTTTGGACTTAGAATTCTGATTCACTCTACCTCCACCTTCTCTAAAATAATATCGAATCTAGCGCCTCCAAGATCCGAATCTTTCACTTCTATGCTTCCTCCATAGGATTTAGCGATTTGTTTCACTAGATAAAGCCCCATTCCTGTACCACCAGTCTCCTCATTCTTGTATCTTTTTTCGAAGATCAAATCTTTTTCTTCGTCTGATATCCCTTTGCCATCATCCTCTACCGAAACAACGACATCTTCTTTTCCTTCGTCTACCTGGACTCTTATTTTACTTCCCTTTGAATGTATTATAGAATTAATCACGATATTAGATATAAGCTCATCAAGGAATGAGCCTCCTTCAACGGTGGCATTCGTTTCCTCAACTTTTATCTTCATATCTCTTTGTGAAGCCTCCGGTCTATACTTGTCAACTGAGGATTGAAGTATTGGGTTTAGTTCTTTTTTTTCTGGTTTTTCTTCATTGGCTTTTCTTAGTTTGCTTACTTTTTTTATTAGATCTAGGGCTTTCTGTTTTGCTTTCCAATCCTTACCTAGGATTTTTTCTTGTTCTTCGGATAGATCTTCTTCTTTTAGTAGCTCTCCATACCCGAGAGAGATCTGAAGCTGGTTCCTAAGATCATGTCTTAATAAGGAATGAAGGAATTCTTCTCTTTTTTCGGCTCCCCTTCGTTCAGTTATATCATCGAATACGATAACTCTCCCTACTTGTTCTTGTCTAGCTGAAAAAGGGCTTTCGGTGACTTGGAAATACTTAGTCTGTCCATTTATTTCTTTTTCAAAAATTGATGAGTCTGAGTTAAGTAATTCGTTTATTTCGGGCAGTACTTCTCCTAATCTTTTTCCTAGTACTGTTTTAGTTTTAAGATTTGGAAAGATCTCTTGAGCGCTTTCATTATATTCCTTGATCCGTTCTTGATCATCGACTACAATGATTGGTTCATCGTGTTCACCGGCTACCTTAAGAGTTTGAAAACTATCAAAGAACACAAATAATACCCCAACACCAAAAATCGCCACCCCAATTGATTCATAGGGAATATCTATGAAATAAGGACTTAACAAACCCACAATATCAAAAGCGAGAGGTAGAGCCGTAATTATAACCAGAATTATAATCGGTTTCGCCCTATCGTAACTCATATCGACAAATCGTTCTATGAGCATGAAGTATCCGACCATTGAAAGCCCATAGGAAAGCCCCATACTAAGCCAATGAACAATTCCATGATTAATTTTCAAGTAAGTAAAAGGAGTATTAACCATCTTAGATGTAAAATACATTTCATGGATCGGATTCGTTACCTTAAACAAAACTAGAACCAAAAAAACTAACAAAGCAATCCATCGAATAGTTTTATTATGATGAAGTACTCGATTAGTGTAAGCAGAACAGAAATATAGCCACGCACCCACCGCAACTAAGCCAAAAACCAAACCAATCATGTAAAAAGAGAGTTTCAATACCTCCCCGGGAACAAGAAGGTACCCGACAAAGGATATCGCCCAAATTCCACTAGACAAGATCAGGTAAAAAAGACCTTTACGAGTCTCAAGATCATCGATCATATTAATCCGAGGAATAATCATAAAGCAAATTAATCCAGATAACCCGAATGCCAAAACATAAATCAGAAACAGAAGATCGATGGTAGATAAAAAAGAAATCATTCTAAATCTCCTTTAATAAAAATAATTAAAAGAAGGTGGAGAATTAATCTTTCTCAATTAATTTTTTAAGCTCACTCCGCTCTAAAATACCGTTTAAGTAGCTCACAACCTCATATCTCTCAACTATCTCTTCATCCTTCACTAACAGAACAGTTGGAGTACTTACCACATCAAAATCTTTAGCCCTTTCAGCGTTTTCGGAGATATCAATTACATCTAACTCAATCTCTTGATCTTTTAGATAAGCTAGTCCATCCGCGTAAAAAGTTAGGAGCTCAGGTTCTGTCTTACTTGAGTAAAAAACTAGAACTTTTGGTTTATCAGTCACTTTTTCACCCCCTTGAAAGTTTCACCTATTTCAACGCCATCATCAGTTATATTTAGCTCTCTTACATATTTGTCATGATCACAGCCACGCATCTTAAGAACATTCATCGATTTCCCGATCTTATTATCCCTCTCAACATACCTTAGCATTATTATTCCATCACAAAGGGAACTGAGTCTAAGATCACTAGCCTGAGTAGATCCAAGTAATTCTTCTGAACCAGCGTTGAACATTCCGCTCGACAAATGAGTCATTAATCCTGTAACCCCTCTGGCCTTCAGGGCAGAATTTAACTGTAGAAGAACCTGCCTTAATTCATCATCACTCAAACCCGCTGATGGTAGCGATGAAACAGAATCTAAAACAATTCTATCAGCATTTACCTCATCAACTATTCTTAGTATTTGATACAGGAAT
>CAYTEI010000117.1:0-3438 GCA_964436705.1 uncultured Thermococci archaeon | reverse complement strand
GGATCATTATACTGTATATTCATTTTTACATTTAATGCATTCATAGAATTCTTTATTCTTCCTTTTAGTAAGTCTAGACCCGCAGTTAGGACATTCTTGATCTTTATTTAATAGGGCTTTGTTTAGGTCTTCGCCTCGAAAATGATTAATACCTCTAGTTAGGGTTGGATATTTATATTCCAACCAATTTGATTCTATTTTTTCAGGTATATTGTTAAGTGCTTGCTTGTAATCGTTTGATAGGAATGATCTTATTGTTTCAAAGTCTTTCTTTTTGATGTAGTTTTTAATTATTTCTGGTAGTCCATTGTTTTTCCACCAGGTTGCAAGTCTTCTTCTTTCTCTAATATTGTTACACATTGCAACATCATAGTTAATGATTGGTTGATCCCAGTAAATCATGCCGTAAAGAGCTGAAATAATAACGAGCTCCGTATCATCCATACTCTCTAAGGTATTCCAGGAACCTTTAGGGACTTTACTATAAATATTTCCAGAATACCTTTCAAAAGCAGGTCTTAATTTAGTATTTTTATGGTCTAAATTTATGTTAAATTGGTTTGAGACTTCTTTTCTGAGTTCTTTTAGTTTATTGGCATCATTTTTGCTTAGTTCGGTTGAGATCTTTCTTCCAGATAGATTTTTTGTTCCACCTTTCCTTTTGGAGTTTGAACACGGAATCAAGATCAATTCCTTCATAAAATCCACCAATTATAATTTCTTATTAATTACTAGCTCTCTTAGTTCGTCTAAGAAATTCGGGTCATAGGTTTAATCCACATGATCCGAGATCCTTATCTTCTTCCTATGTTTTTAATATTAGTTTGAGTTATTTGTTTTTGATTATTGATTGTTGGTTATTTTTTAATATATTTTGTTTTTACAAAAGACTTTTTTTCATTGGTTTTTATTTTGATGTATGTGGTCTTATGATTCCTGATAATATTAAGAAGCAACATGTTCTTCAGGCTCTCAAAGAGATTGACAATGAAGGCGTCCCTGATAAACGAGAATCTACAAAATTCAGTTTAGTACATGAGAACGAAAAATATCCTCCCAAATACGTGATATCAATTGCAAATAAATACGCCAATGATGAAAAATTGGTATCAGATAAATTTAGTGGAGGTAAAGAAGCAAATACTTTTTTAGAGGATCTTGGATTTAAAATTCGAGTTAAATTAAAAGACTTAGATCCTCTTTTGATAGCTTATGAAAAATTCTACGAATCCGACATACACGAACAGGAACAATGGAAATTTGATTTCCTAGACTGGTTTCAAGATAAGATTGTTGAACAATACGATTTAGAGAACTTGTCAAGTGGAGAAACCAAAAACTTGATAGAGGACCTGAAAAGTCTTGATGGCTATGAAATAAATGATTATGAGGATCTAAATAATTCTCCACCTATCTATCTTTTAGGAGGTGGTCAAGCAGGTGGAACTGCTTGGAATTCGGCTTTCTTGAAATACACTAAGGATAATTCTGAGAAAGCCTCAAAAGTCTTATCTAAGCTTTTTAATGAGGATATAAATATTCAAAAAAGATTAAGTGCTTTCATTGATTTTTATAGTGAAGCTAGTGAACATTCTCGTGGTCAATATATTAGTCTTGCAACAATTCTATTATCTTTAACAAAACCTAGTAATTACATCATCTATAAATACACAGAATTCAAAGAATTCTTCGAAAAATTTACAGAAATAGATATTGAACAGAACCTTACACCTTATCAGTATTCTAAGGTTAATAAAGCTGCTAAAGAGCTACTAAATAGATTATCTTATTTCGAAGGGCCAAATATGATGCATGTTCAAGATCTAATATGGTATTACAGATCTAAAGATTTTTACTGGGTTACTCAGAAAAAAGATGAAGAAATAGAAGAAAATTACATCCAAGCTCCAGCCACAACGAATCATCATGGACATAACCTTGAAAAAGTACAAGGAAGCGGATCAATAATCTTCCACTATGATAATAGAAAAGATGGGGAAATAATAGGATATTCCGAACCCATTGAACTCAAAGAAATTGAATCCGAAGGTGAAAAGTATTGGAGAATCAAAGTCGATTTTCACGAATTCGAAAAACCCATCAAAATTAACGAGGTCATAGATCAATTATACCAAGATAGAGACAAAAAATACTTCCCAATAAACAAGAAAAAAGAATTAAACGAACAATATTTATCAGAACTAACTCACAGAGCCGGACAATACCTTCTCAAATACCTCGAAGATAAAAAAGAAGCAAACAAAATGTACAAAGATGATAATTCAGAAAAAACTAAAGAACAGATCTTGAACAATGTATTTCTTAATCAAGAAGACAAGGAAAACGCTTTAG
This sequence comes from uncultured Thermococci archaeon, assembly GCA_964436705.1. Taxonomy (GTDB): domain Archaea; phylum Methanobacteriota_B; class Thermococci; order Thermococcales; family CAYNOZ01; genus CAYNOZ01. Next base: position 1,086 of record CAYTEI010000117.1, on the reverse strand, counting down.
AATACTTCGTGAAGCTCTTTAAGTACTTTGAAAATCCTGAAAATCTAAAATCAAAAATAGATGTAACATATTATGACTCTAAATTTAAAATAGCAGTGAATTTTGGGCGATGGCAAGTATTCTCCATAGAAAGAAGTGGAAATAATTACTTTGTGCAGTTTGCTATTGATGTATCAGAATTACCTAATAATTATAAGGAATGGTCAGAGTTTAATGAAATTAGTAGAGATTTTAAAGCCAGTGAAGCAGATAAATTGATCAGATTCGAATGGAAAGAAGATTTACTGAAAAAATATTCAAAACTAGATCTAGCATGGAAAAGTTCAGTTAAAAATGCAAAGTCTGAGTTTAAAGAATTGAGTAAGAGTCCTTACCATAGGTATCATAGAAAGAATTTATATAAATGGATAATGGAAGCTTTCAAAGAAATCGAGGAAAAAATTGACAAAAAGGAAAGTTTATTGGAAATAAATGATAAAGATTTAAATCTTAATGATCTTGATTTCACAGAGGGATTATACTTTCCAGATGAGATGAAACAGGAGATTAATCGTTCTGTTAGGTCTGCATTAAAATCAGGGAAGAATATAATCTTTACTGGTCCTCCTGGTACTGGCAAGACAAAGCTTGCTAAGAATGTGGCAGAGAAAGTCGAGAATAACTGTGATTGTTTAGAGGATTATGTTTTTACGACTGCTACTGCTGATTGGACAACTTTTGACACTATTGGGGGTTATCATCCGGAGAAGGAAGGTAGTTCACTTAGTTTTAAGGCGGGACAGTTCTTGAAATGTTTTAAAGATAAAGATGGGAATCCGGTGAATAAATGGTTAATAATTGATGAGATTAATAGGGCTGATATTGATAAGGCGTTTGGTCAGTTATTTAGCGTACTAACAAATGATAACGTGGAATTACCGTTCACTGATGATGATGGGAGAACTATTTCGATAGAGCCACTTGGTACTGATGTTGATGAGGATGGGTTTGAGTATTCTGATAGTGCTTATTATGTTCCTTGTAATTGGCGGTTGTTAGCTACGATGAATACTTTTGATAAGGCTTCTCTTTATGAGATGAGCTATG
>CAYTEI010000116.1:0-3446 GCA_964436705.1 uncultured Thermococci archaeon | reverse complement strand
TATTTCATGGACCATAATTCTCGAAAAGGGATCTTATTGTTATCCTGATAGTTGGGAAGACACAACAAACAAAACTTTTTTAGAAGCCGCACTAACTAGAATTCCAAACTATAGCATATTTCTCCACTAGGTATTTGAATCTCTTTCCTAGGTTTCTGGTGATCCCTTTTTTAGTCTTTTTTATTATAAATTTCATTTAGATATTAATTGTTTAATGATATTGTTCTTTTTCGAGAATAAGAGGTTTATTTAATAGATTCTTGAGGATTGAAATTTATTGCACTCCTCTGGCTATGTATTGGTCTTTCCATATTTTTTCTTGTTGGTAGAAGAGTTCTTGGAGAGTACCTTTATCTTTTATCCATATGGCTTTGTGATTCTCTATGATTGAATGTTTCATCTTTAGGCTTAGTTCTTCGAATATATGGACGTCATAATTTTTGGATTCTGTGTTAATATTAGAGTATACTTTTCTTAGGATTTGTGAGGGTTCTTTTTTGGGCGATACGATACATATGTCTTTGTCACTGTGTTTATGAGCCTGATTCTTCACCTGTGATCCAAATAGGAGGATAGCTAAAACTTCATCTTTTAGGAATTCAAAGTCTTTCTCTATTTCTTTTTTATGCATTTTCTAACCTCTTTTTCAAAGGTTTTAAGATCTTTGTTCAGTCTTTTGATTGATTTATAGGCGTTTAGATCCTCTAATCCGTTGTATTCATGTAAAACCCTATTTCTTAGTCCATTGGCTTCTCTCAATGAACTTAGTAGTTCTTTTGGGTATAGTTTATCTGAGCATTTCTTCAGATTCTCGTAATCGTCCCCGACACCTCTATTGGTATCTATTAGGAACATAGCACAGATATCGGTTATAGCTTCTACAGACTCTTGAAAGGCTTTGTAAACTGCTAACTTGTTTCTTTCATCATTAATGAATTCTTGTTCTGATTTGATCCAACTCTGAATTTCCGAACATCTCTTTTCGATTTTATCTAATTTATCTAGGTATCTATTCTTTCTATTATCATCTATCTCCATTGAATCACCAAGCTCAATGCCGAAATAATTGTCTGACAAATCCCTTTAAACGAAACCACCTATCTTGTTGAAAAGATCAGATCAATAAATAGATAATCCTAAATATTTAGAGGAAAACCCAAAAGGACTAAAAAATAAAGAAACTTCCTATTAATTCTCTTATAGATATCGAAGTATATTTGTTCTTTTCCTCTTTGTGGAGTTGCTGTTTCTTCCATACTATTAGTAGAGCTTCTCTCTCTGTACTTGTTCGTTGGGTTTTCATTTTTGTCGGTTTCTTTGTGTTTCTTTTGTTTTTATTTGGTTTTCTTGTGGGTCGAAAGTGGTATATATTTATGATGTTTTAATTATATGTGTGGTATTTATGGATAAGGATATAAAGTCATGGGACCCGTTTAATTTTGTACGTAAAATGAAGAGAGATATGCCAGATTTCTTAGAAGAATACACTTTTGGAGAAGCAAGAAGCCCATTAGTAGATTTAATGAACAAAGAGACAGAGATAGTGGTTTCAGTAGAGCTTCCAGGAGTTAAATCGGAAGACATTAATTTAGAAGTTCAAGAGAGAAAATTAATTCTTGAGGCTGAGATGAGTATGGAGTATGAAGAGGAAAGTGCCGAAGAAGGAAGTTACTTCCAGGAAAGAAGCTACTCCAGATTCAGCAGATCAATACCACTACCAGAAGAAGTAATACCAGAAGAAACCAGAGCAGAACTAGAAAACGGAGTACTAGAAATCACGCTAGCAAAGAAAAACCCAGAAAAACCAGGATCAGGATACAAAGTAGACATAGAGTAACTCAATCTCAACTAATTAACTCTCTATTTTTCTCATGTATATTTTCAAGTGAAGATTTATTGTATAGATAGTCTATCAAACTAAATACTAATTATTTTCACTATTTTAGGATCAATTTCCCTCAATGGTGATAGGATTCTTTCTTATATCTTAAAGCCTTTGGGTTAGGTTTTAATGATTCTCTGACTATTAGGTCTTAAGCAGGTGAGCAGATGACTGAAAAGATCATGATCACTGGAGGAGCCGGATTCATAGGATCCAACCTAACCAACTACCTACTAAAAAATACAGACTGGAACATAAAAATACTTGACAACCAAAGCAACGGATCATTCAAAAGAATAAAACAACTAAAGAATTATGAAGAGGATAGAGTAAAATTAGTAGAAGGAGATATAAGAAATAAGGAAACAATAAGATCAAGTATAGGTGACTGTGATTACGTTGTGAATCTAGCCGCCCAAGTAGGCGTAATACCAAGCATCGAGGATCCAGTAAAAGACGCAGAAATCAACATAATGGGAATAATCAACCTACTAGAAGCAAGCAAAGACAACAAAATCCAGGGATTCGTCCATGCAAGTAGCGCAGCCCCACTAGGAGAAACCAAGATGCCAATACATGAAGAAAGACTACCACAACCACTCTCACCATACGGAGCCAGTAAATTAGCCGGAGAAGCCTACTGCAGCGCATACGCAGACTCTCATGAATTAAACACTACAGCCCTAAGATTCAGCAACGTATACGGACCAAACTCCAAACACAAACAAAGCGTAGTACACCTATTCATAAAACAAATACTAAACAAAGAACAAATAACGATCTACGGAGACGGAGAACAAACAAGAGACTACATACACGTAAAAGATATTTGCCAAGGCATACACAAAGCCCTAACCCAAACCCAAAAAGGATACGAACTAATCCAACTAGGCACAGGAAAAGAAACCAGCGTAAACCAACTATACAAACAAATAAAACAAGGATTCAAAGAAAAAGATTACGAAGTTCCTGAGCCAGTACATGAACCAGAAAGATCCGGCGAAATATACAGGAACTACACCGATCCCAGCAAAGCCAAAGAAACACTAAATTTCGAACCTAAAATAAATTTAAAGCAAGGTTTAGAAGAAACAATTGAATGGTACATAAAAAACCTCTAAATCCTCTACTTTCTTGTTATCCTAATTTCTAGGATTCATTTTTAGGAATTTATTGCATTATTAAGTTTATTTTATTTCGTTAAAGTATTTTGGATGTGAATAGAGCTAGGTTTCAAGTAAAAAATTATTCTGAGAAGGATGAGGTAGTGATTAGTTAATCCATTATAGGTTGATTATAAATATAATCATATGATTAGAAATTTAACCAATAATGGTGTTCGGATCCTAGAATACTTCTTCAACTTAGTGGGTAAGGAGTTCCCTTCCTCGTGAGCGTAGCGAAGTAGGTAGGGGAGGAGTTACCCAGGAACTATAAAAAGATTAGGGGGAAAGATAAATTATGAAACAGACCATCACGGCAAAGGTTAAGGTTGCTGAAGAGTCAGAACCCCTATCCAGAACTATGAAAAACTACAGAAAAGCCATACAATACTGTATTGATA
>CAYTEI010000115.1:0-3541 GCA_964436705.1 uncultured Thermococci archaeon | reverse complement strand
GGTGTACTACTTAGATCTGGAACGGGAACAAAAAATGTATAAGAAAAATTATACTATGTCCAGTAAAAAAACTAAATTAATTCTTATTATATTTATCATAACTTTAACTGCTAATATCGTACAATCCAAACGATCATTTCAACCCGAAAACGGAGAAAAATTTTCAGTCACACCAAAGATAAATTTAAAACAAATAAATGAAAACATAACCAAAGAAGAAACAGGAAAGATTCAACTAGACATAAACAACCCAGGAGCAAATTCAAAAACAATCACAACACAGATAAACGTAGAAACACCGGAAGAAACCGAAACCATGGCCCCAGGAATCACCAAAAAAAACAAAATCTACACGGCAACCTACAAAACCGCACCAAAAGAATCAAACACAATAACCATCCGGATAGAATCCGAAAAAGAAGGAAACATAGCAATCGACACAACCATAAACTACTGGCCAAACCAGAATACCGAAAAAACAAAAACAATAGAGAACTCCTACTTCTTCACAGTATCCAAAGAAACAGAAGACAACACAAAAACAAATCAAAACACAACAGGAAACATCACTAATGGAAATTCCAGTCCAACAAATTCAAATTACTTAAATTTTGATAATCCCTTATTTATTCTACTTCTAGTTTCAATTTTAGGGTTAATTATCTCATCACTGTTTTACGCATTTAAGGCAGGAGACAATGCAGAGAAGAGTAGATCTCTTGGTGGACTATTTTCGGGGTTTTTGAAAGATAAGAAAGATGTAATCCATATTCCAAAAACCTTTTTCACAGATTTTATGGAAACAAGATCGGAATCACAGTTTCGCCCAGGGAGCAAGGATGTTGAAACTGTTTACGCTTTATCAGGAACTGAACCTGATACTATTGATACCAGTCACAAGCTTTCATCGGAACAGGTGGTATCAAAATCCTCTCCCCAAAAAGTGAATTATCGAACTAAGGAAATGATTGAACATATCTCCCAGAAAAGAGAGGAGAACCCGAAATTAATAGTTAAATTTCATACCCATCCTCGTGGAACTTCTAAACCAAGTAATGATGATTTAGAATCCTGGAAAAAAGTACATGAGGTTATTAAGGAGGAATGGCCTGGCACTACCGTATTATTCGGGATACATGCATTTAGTAGAGAATATAACAAACCAAAGAACAGAAAGGAGCCGGAAGTTTCAGGGAAGACCTTGGTTGAGTGGCGTAGTTTAACGAGAGATCATAGCGTTAAGATTTACGATAAGGATGGAAACCCAGTTAAGGTGGTTTTATGAAAGAAAAAGATAAAGAATTTAAAAGGCTTATTAATAACTTAGAACTTGAGAATGATGGAACAGATATTGCTAATAAAATAAATAAGTTGTTATTAGATGATCCTAAATCACTTAAATTATATTTATCGAGGGCATTAGAAGAGATCCAACAGTCTCAAGATGTGGAGTTGACACGGAGAGAAGAATCTGTACTAAGAATAGTTAAGAATACTGATAATCCCTTAACGGCAAGTGAGATTCCTGAATTATTGGATGATCAATTTAGAGACATCAAAGAAGAATTTAAAAGCCTTCAGCATCGGTCCCATGTTTCCAGCATTCTTAACAAACTAGTTGATTTGGGTCTTCTGGGGAAAATGAAATACAGAAATAAGGTTTACTATGTAGAACCAGAAGAAGCCGTAAGAGAATGGCTAAAAAACCACGGAGGAGTAAAAGAAGAAAATATTTCAATAAAAAGGATATCAGAAAACACCGGACTACCACTACAAAGCGTAAAAGAAGTACTAGATAACATGAACTACCTATAAAGAATAAACGAAAATATTACCCTAAACTTCAAAAGAACAATTCATAACTAAAATTCAGAGATATCCCCAAGATCATCACCAACACCTTCCCCGGCCCCGACCTTAATGAAACCATCATCAGAAATTATTAAATCTCCACCTTTAACCCATTCATCATTCTCCTTCTTCATAGTGCATAAATTATAACCATTTTTCAATAAATTAAATATAATATCTCTTTTCTTCACAGTGGGTATTCCCAAATCTTCTCCCTGATCCTCTCTCATTCTAACCTTTTGAATCTTATTACCATCATATCGAACCCTGCTAATTAAAAAATCTCCCCAAACCTCTTCTTTCAAACAATCACCTTTCAAAAAATAAAAGAATATAATATGAAGGATTATAGATCTATTAAATTGTAATCAGTCGTTCCAAGACCAATTTCTTCTCCGTAGCTTAGTTGAACCTCTCCGACTGTCTGATCTCTCATTCCTTTGAACTTATCTTCACCTGGCCCCATATTTTCATCAATGTAGGAGTCTTCAAATGCTCTTTGCTGATTTACAAGATCATAACTGGCTTTATCAATCGCCACAGGATCTTTAGATGCTAAAATACCTATATCCGGAACTATGGGAGCATCACTCCATGGTACACAGTCACAATCCGGTGTGATATCTATAAGAAAATTGATATATCCAGTCTTCCCTTCTTTTCCTTTAATCGCTCCATAAGCATACTCTGTCATTCTTTCTGTGAAAGGTTGGATCTCAGCTTCCCAATCAGTATCTATTGCATCAACCGGGCAAACAGTTAAACATTCACCACACCCTATACAATCTTCAGAACTGATATTAGCTGTTTCATCTATTTCTATAGCGTCTTCAGGGCAACTTGCTGCACATTCTCCACAAACAATGCATTTTTCATCATCAGATTCAAATACAACAGCGTGTTGATCTTTTTTCCCGGCGGCTGGAGAACACCCCATCGCTAGGTTCTTTATAGATCCGCCAAAACCAGCCATCTCATGGCCCTTGAAGTGGGACATCGCAATTATACTGTCAGAAGAAACAAAATCCGAAGCAATCTTTACAGAATCGAACCTCTTTTTATTAATATCCACTTCAACTATATCTTGACTCTTTAGGCCATCAGCAATAATCACAGGCGCCCCAATCACGGAACTGCAAAAACCATGATTTACTGCAGTATTCAGATGATCTACTGAATTTTTCCTCTCACCTGAATACAAAGTATTAGTATCTCCTACAAATGGCTTACCTCCGGAATTCTTAATCTTCTCTACTATTTCTTTAACAAATATTGGGCTAATATGAGTATCATTACCTTTCTCCCCCATATGAACTTTAATTCCGGTTAGATCATTATCTTCTATCAAATCAGTAAATCCTGCTTTTTTGAATAATTTCTTAACTTTTTCTGATTTGCTCTCATCATCACTTCGAGCTCTTAAATCAGTAAAGTAAACATTACTAGACATATTTTACTCCTCTAAGATTGATCATAAATTCATACTTTTTATAAATATGGGTGAATACCTGGTCGATGTAATTAAATAGTTCTGATTTGAAATTGATTTTATATTTATTTGATAATTAATTATTAAGTACTTTTTAATTTTAATAGATGAGTTTGAGGGGTTCTAAGGTTTTTTAGATAATTATGGGGGCCCATCTCTATTCAGATCAATTGTATTTTATTCTGTATTATTTAATTTTTT
>CAYTEI010000114.1:0-3564 GCA_964436705.1 uncultured Thermococci archaeon | reverse complement strand
CAGTTGGTTGGGAGTCTGCCGTTGAACAAAAAGCGATCCCATGCCTTTTGAGGCATCGGCTAAAGCCTCAGACTCGACATCCAAGGTTAGGTAAACTCGATTGCAGTAGGGTAAGCTCGAAACCGTTTTCGGTGTAGAGTGTAGTGGTAGTGTGAAGCTGCCGGGCAGAATAAGGGAACCAATACGAGTTAGTATAGGACTTCTTGTCTAATCCAATCTTCTCCCGGGGCTAAGTTCCATGATGATTAGGTCGATGAGATAAGCCCGATGGAAAGGCAAACTCCCTTTGGATAAGGTCCGCATAGAAGCCTCTTCCTTTAAGGAGAGGTCACTTCACTACCTATTCTTACCGTTTAATCTACTTAAGAAGTCCAAAAACCTTAATAAATAGTTAGATATGTCTATAATTAACTATATAGACGTATTATTGTCAAACTGAATCTTGGGTATATACGCCCAAAGATTTAAGGGTTATTAAACCTATATAAAAGTGACTTCTTAACGGGATATTATGTCTAATAGTAGAAGAAAAAATAGTAAATCAAATGAAGTTAGTTTCAAATTTGAGAAATCAGAAAATTATCAAAAATTTCATGCTTCAGGAGCTACTGGTGGAATACAACCTCGTGGAGAATACAAAATAGATTTCTTCACTGAGGAACTTGAACTACCTGGGAAAAGAATAATGAACACAGACACAGGGGAATGGGTCGATTACGAACCCAAAAATAACACTGTGGTAAGAGAATTACAAACAGGGGTTCTTATGAATAGAGATGAAGCCTTTTCTCTTGCGTCTTGGATAATATCTAACATTTTCGAACTCCCTCTAGAAAAAGTAGAGAAAGATTTATTAGATAAATATAGAGAAAAATAAAAATTTAAGATTATTAAGGAGGGATTTAAATGTCGATTGAGAATTTAGAAGAAAAAGAAGCGAAGGAATCAAAGAAGAGTGATTTTTCAAGGCTTTATATGGAATACGGAACTAAGGATACCTATAAAAGATTGATTGTTGAAAGAGAAAATTCTCCAGAGGAGGATAAGGTCCCAAAAAAAACTTTGGAGGAAAGTAATACTAGTACAGTGGATTCCTATATAACTCATAAATTTAAAGGAGTAAAAAACTTTGATGGGCATTGTTACGAGGAAGAGACTATGATTGTAGACAAAGATAATAGAATTTTGATTCCTAAAAATATTAGAGATAATGAAAACATAAAACCTGGAGATAGTATAAAATTTAGAGATATCGATGGAGAATTTATTCTAGAAAAAGTTTCAGACAAATCTGGCCTAGAAGAAGATCTAAAGGAAGGATATAAAAGAAATGCAGAGAAGGCTAAAGAAATTAACAAAGAAATGTTCTCTGTTGCAAAAAAAACTTTAGAGAAAAAGTGATACGGTGAGCATTAAGAGAGGAGATGTAGTTCTTGTTGATTTAGATCCATTAAAGGAAACTGAGCGGAAAAAAACAAGACCTTGCGTAGTAATTCAGAACAATACTGGTAATAAATATTCTCCCAATACAATAGTAGCTACCTTTACTAGTAGTTATGAAAAAATTTATAGACATGAAGTAGAATTAAGTTCTGATGTCGCTGGGTTAGATAAGGATTCTAAAGCACAGCTTGATCAAATTTATACTATTAATGCTGATCAAATAACAGAAACGATAGGGAAAGTACCTCAAGAAAAAATGGAAAAAATAGACGAGGCTCTAAAAATTAGTTTAGGATTAGTTTAATCTACATTTATTAATTTTAAATATTAAATGGAAATTACTAAAAATTTCGCCATTTATTCCAACTATTTTACCGATAATTCCTGTATTATAAATTTAAAAGTAATTTTTTTCTAGATTAAGATTCTAAATTTCTCGTAGGAAGGTTTAACTTCAAAATTATAGTGAATCAGAATAGTTTTCCTTGAATTAATATTGAACAAAAAATCTATAAAATACCAGTCCACTAAACTAATACCAATCCCTAAGGGATTTGATATGAGAAGAATTAAAATCTACTCAATAATGCTAGTAATAATATTGTTGGCCTCTATTTTTTCTTCAGGTTTTATAAATCCCAAGAAGATAAGGTACATGAAGGAGATTACATAGTAGGGCAAAACGAAAAGGAAGTTATCAAAAATAAAGATTTTCTCATCAAAGGAACCCTAATAATTAGAAGAGGAGCAGAACTAAGAATAGAGAACTCCCATATCAGAATAATGCATGAATTCAAAGGACATAATTTACTAATAGGAAAAGAAAATTCAAATATAGAGATAATCGAATCAACTATCGAACCAAATGAATTTAATAACGAATTACCTAACCCCTGGAAACATACAAATCTAAGAGCAGATTTTAGTGGATCAGAAATACGAGTTGAAAACAGTACGCTCAACCTCCGTCTCCATAACATGGATGGAATAATTAAAAATTCAAAAGTGAGCTTTTTCAGATGGAGACCAGGAAAAGAACTAGAAATAAAGGGATCCGAGATCGGGACATCCGTCTTAACCTTCAGCGGAGGAACCAAAGAAAAATTAACTCTAAACCAAAACGAAATATTTGAAACAATATACAGCATTAAGTTTGCCTCCTCACAGCCTCAGAGACTCCATCATGATAGTCAGATCTAAACTTCTGGTACTTAGAAAGCTCAAAGTCAGTTATCTTGATTAGTTCGTATATGTATGGGAGGTCCTTTGTGTATAGTATTTTTCCTTCTCTTAGAGCTCTCATTCTTACGTTAAGAGGTAAATCATTGAAGAAGGATAGGTCCACTTTCTCTTTAGTCTTTTTTTCTATATTGATCTTGTTTTTGAGTGATATTTCGGTGTCTGGTTCATTGATAAGGCAGATATCTATATCGCTTTCTGGGCTAGATTTATCTCTGGCCTTGGATCCGAATAGAATAATGGAATGAATACTATACATTGATAGCTTATGAACTAATTCATCTAATTCGGAATCAAGCATAGTTAAAATTAGACTTCATTGCTTAAATCATTAACGATCAAAAAAGGTTTCTTAGTTTGGTTCTGGTTTTCAGGGTCCTTACGTGAATTGTCAAAATAATTAATGTTGGTGTTTTGGGAGACACGATTTCGAATACGTTACACCTTAACAATACATCTAAAGAATCAAAGAAGATTAAAATCAGTCCTATCTTTTGAGTTGTCTACTATATGGAGAGCAGGAATTTTGTTACTTGGGATATAATTATGTAGTCATGATTCATTGGTTCTTTTTTGTGATCTCGTTGAATACGTCCAAAGTTGTTTTTGTCTTATTGGTTTTCGGTTGTCTGAGGTTATGAATTCATGCCTTCTCTTTTTGGTAGTGTTAGTGGAAATTGTTATAAGTATTCGTTTTTTGATATAATTGGGAGAAATATGAGTGCTGAAGATTTTATTAAACTAACTGATAAGGAAAGGAAGGAGATAGAGAGTCTCGTATCATCTGGAGAATTCAAGAGCGGTAGTGAAGTAATTCGAACTGCTTTGAGACAACTCAAAGAGAATCACCCAGAATATAGGATCGAGATAGCTGTACAGCTC
>CAYTEI010000113.1:0-3636 GCA_964436705.1 uncultured Thermococci archaeon | reverse complement strand
ATCAAAATAGAAAACAATAAAATCAAAGAAATCCAAAATAAAGTAATATAGCCCCTCTAAACTATAACGCCTTGAGAACAGTACTTTACCTTAATAATTAACCAATTTTTCTAGATGACCACGAATCTAATATTACACTCAAATTAGAGAAATTCTTAAGATCCAGAACCCTGGAAGGATCTTTCATATTCTGAAGAGTAAAAAACATATTTTCATTTAAATTTATTAACTCAGATCCCCTTCTCCATTTTAGAGAGGAGGCATTCTTGATAATTTTGCCATTAATTTGTTTTAAGGGACTTCTGTTTTTTTGGATATAATTGGTTTTTAACGTAATCTTTAAATATTTTGTATAAGAATGTATAATGAGTGGGAAAGTGAAATTGGTACTGGACTCTGATGCCCTGATCAAATTAGAGAAGGCCAAAGTCCTTAAAAAACTGTCCAAAACTTATAATTGCGTAATACCTAAATCAGTTTACCGGGAAACAGTAGTTAATGGTAAAAAACAATTATATGAAGATGCCTTCAGAATTGAAAATATAGTAGACGATTTAATAGAAGTTTTAGAAACTGAAAAAAATCCAAAAACACAAGTTAAGGAATTAACCAACAAAGATATTAATTCCCTAGGAAAAGGCGAAACAGAAGCCCTCCAACTATTAATAAACAGAGATACAAAGGCAATAATATCTGATGATAAATACTTCCTAAAAGTAATAGATAATTATAACGACAATACAGATAATGGACTATCTTATCTAACCATAGCACAAACAATAATACTACTTATGAAGAATGAAGTTACAACCGAAGAAGAAGCCCGTAATAGTTTAAAAAAGATTAAAAATGTTATTAGTGATGTGGATTATAAAAAAGCATTAAGCAAATTAGGAGGTGAATGAATGAGTACTAAGCCGTATCCATTAAGAATACCAGATGAATTATTAGACCTGGCAGAAGCAAAATCAAAAGATGAACATGTAGACAAGTCAACTGCCTTAAGAGAATTAATATATGATGGAGCTAAAGATTACGTATTAGAAATTATACAGAAAGGAAGAATAACAGTATCAAGAGGAGCAGAAATACTTGATATAACCCCACATGAAATAATTAAATTAGCCGAAGAAAGAAACATAAACATAGGAGCCACCGAAAAACAAGTTCAAAAAGCCGAAAAAACGATGGAAAAAATCATAAAGGAAAAAACAAACAATAAAATAGAAAAAAAGGAATCTTAATCTTCAGTCCAAAAAGTCACAGAACCTCGAAATGAATAAGACACAAAACAATTCTTTGAAATCTTGAAATTCTTCTAGTTCTGGTTTTTTAGGGTTCATGTAATAGTCAGCGTTTTTCCGTTCTTTTTTAGCTCTTCTTAGCATCTTAGTTAATTTGTGTTTGGTAGATTTGGTGGAATTGTCAGTATTCTATTTAGCTTGGTTCTTTTTTCTCCATGGTTTTGTAAGAACTCGTCCATTGGAGAACACTTTACTTTCTTTTTTCGGTCTAGGATATTTTCTTTTTTCTTTATTAATGGATTCGTTTATCCGGTTGAAATTGATATAACGAGTATTCTCGGTTCTCGTCATCTGATAAGCAGTTCATTTATCTTAAGGAATAAATATAAAAGGTAGTTATACTTGGGTATAACTGAGGGTTAGAAATGATTAAGGGTGAAAGAAAAGTCGGACCTAAGGGCCAAGTTGTCATCCCAAAAATGTTTCGGAAGAGCAAGAAAATAAAACCAGGGTCAAAAGTAGTGTTTAGAGAAACAAAAGACGGTATACTAATAGAAAAAGCGGAAGAAAAAGTTGAAAAAGTATTTGAAGAAGTGGCAGAGGAAGGAGAATCAATCAATAAATTGAATCCGCATCAATCACATGATGAACAATTGAAGGAGAGGCTGGGTTAATTGCAGTACATAGATTCTAATCTTTTCATATACGCAGCATTATCTAAAAATGAAAAGGGAGAAAAAGCTAGAGATCGCATTAAAAATATTAGAAAGGGTTATATCAAAGCAGTAACATCTGCCTTAACTTTTGATGAGGTATTCTGGAAAGTTCAGCAAGAAAGAAGCTTTGAAAGTTCCCTTAAAATAGGAAAAGCATTTTTAGAAACCAATAATCTAGTATTTATTGAGGTAGATGATAAAGTCCTATGGAGAACTTACAATCTAATTGAAAAGTACGAATTGGATCCAAGAGATGGAATCCACTTAGCCTGTGCTCTTGAAGAAGGAGTTCATAAAATAGTCTCATTAAATCGTAGAATTTTGAATTCCTATCCTACTAACACACCTTTATTGATAAGAAAAATCTTCACAAAAATATAGAGATTTACCTATATGCTTCTAATGAAACATCTTTTTAAGTGATCGAAAATGTTTTCATCCCCTCCAATTCTCTCTTACCTCTTTCCATAATTTCGTTTTTCCCTTCTGATAGGCTTTCTCGCTCCCTTTAATCTAATCCAGTGCTTTTTGTTCCACCAGTTTTCGAATTGGAATTCTCAACGATTCTTCATCTTTTCCAACCATATATCTCCCTACAAAAATTATTCATTAACTTAAAAAGGAATCTTTGATCTAATTATAAATGAAAATATATTAAGATCGTGAAAAAGTACTACCTGGACATCACCTAAATAGATCAAATATACAAATGGACCAAACAGTCAAAATTAATAAAGATATAAATTTTTACGATTTGGAGGTTTTGGATGGATAGAGATCTAAAGATTTTGATAGTTTGTAAGTCTAAACACCATGAGAATACATGGAAGGTTGCGAAAGCTATTGGGGATGTTCTCGATGCTGAGATTATGAAACCGGATGAAGATCATAACTTTTCTATCACTGACTATGACTTATTAGGACTTGGATCTGGTATTTACTGGTCCAGATATCATAAAAATATCTCTAAATTTGTGGATAACCTACCTAATGTAGAAAACAAGAAAGCATTTATCTTTTCAACTAGTGGACTTAGAAGAATCCCTATAATTAATGGATATGGCAAAAAAATCAAAAAGAAATTATCGAAAAAAGGATTTGAAACCATTGGCGAGTTTTCCTGTAGAGGGTATGACTCATTCTCTTATTTTAAACTCGTTGGAGGTATTCACAAAGGTAGACCAAACGAAAAAGATTTAAAGGAAGCAAAAGAATTTGCCAAAAATATAAGCGAGAAAATGGAAAAGAAAAGCTGATCAATAGGAATTTGGATAACAAAGTCTCTTATTTTTGTTTAACTGCTCTTCAGGCTCTCAAATAAATTGTAATTTAGATTTTCATTTGAGTATCTAAGTATGTTCTATATTTTTGCGGATTTCTGGGTTAGGTTTTTATATGTCGATTTATACTTTATGTAACGGAGGTAACTGTTATGGTTACTAAGAGTGAAAGAAGTAGAAAAGGATTATCAGAACAAGAAACCAAACTACTCACAGAACTAGCCAGCAAAAACAAAAAAATAATAAACATCAAAGACATCCAAAAAGAACTCCAAACAAACTACAACAACGCAAAGAAAACCGCAAGCGACCTAACAAAAAAAGGATGGCTCGAAAGACTCCAAAAAGGAAAATACCTAATAATACCACTAGAAGCAGGAGAAAAACCCCAATACA
>CAYTEI010000112.1:1513-3649 GCA_964436705.1 uncultured Thermococci archaeon | reverse complement strand
TTTAAAAAGTTTTTTGATGATCTTAATTCCATAACCTTCATTTCAAAACTAAATGGGGATATCATCGAAACTAACAATAAAGCTATAGAAGAACTAGGATATACCAAAGAAGAAATTGAAGATATGAACATCATTGAAGATCTTTCAACTTTAAACAATACAGAAGGAGAGTTGAAAGAAAGGAAGGAAAAATTAAGGGATGGAGAATCGGTTTCTTTTGAGGATGAATTAAAGAGAAAAGATAATACCACCTTTAGAGTGAAAGCTGAAGTTAATCCCATAATTCTTAATGGAAAAGTTAGATCCGCTTCAATTAATAAGAAAATTGAAGAGAAAAAGAGAATTAAAGAGAAATTAGAAACTATTCTTGTTAATTCGCCTAATCTTGTCTTTGAATATGATACAGACGGTAATTACAAAGAGATCTATACTCAAAGTTCGGATAAGTTGGCCGGAACTAAGGATGAAATGTTGGATAATAATGTTAGTGAATTTTTACCACAAAATGCCGCTAATAAGATTAAAGGAGCTATAAAAAAATCTCTTAAAACAAAAGAATCTCAGAAGATTATTATCGAAATAAAATCCAATGGAGAGAAAAAATGGTTTTCAGAACATTTTACACCAATAATTTCCAAAGAAAACGATAACAGAGTAATATCAATTTCCAGAGAAATTACCAAACGAAAAAAAGCTGAAGAAGAATTAGAGGAAAATGTAAACAAATTTAAGAAGTTATTTAATGATGCTCCAGAACCAATGGTTTTAATGGATGAAAATGAGCTAATCTTAGATGTTAATTCTCGATTTGAAGAAGAATTTGGTTATAAACTAGAAGAATTAAAGGGCAGAAACATTAATGATGTTGTAGTACCTGAAAGGCTATTAGAAGAAGCAAAAATGCTTGATAATAAATCAAAAGAAGGATATACCAACTTTGAAACAAAAAGAAAAAGTAAGGATAGCGAATTCCACGTTTCAATTTCTGCTACGCCTATAAATCTAAAAGGAAAAGATCATACCATAGCCACTTATAAAAATATTGAGAAACGAAAAAAGGCAGAAAAAGAATTAAAGGAAAGTAAAGAAAAATATCTGTCACTTATCGAGAATCTGAATGAAATAGTATATGTTCTGAATAGAAATGCAGAGATCGAATATATCACGCCGAATATAGAAGAAATAAGTGGCTATCCTCCCTCTGAAGTAACTGGAAAAAGGTTTACTGAATTTGTTCACCCTGATGACTTAGAAGGTCGAATTAAGAACTTCAAGAAGGTCTTGTCGGGTGAAGGGGAGCCGACTGAATATCGTTTGATCACTAATGATGGGGAAGTTCGCTGGGTAAGAACTCATGCACGTCCAGTTACTGAGGAAGGACGCATTGTTGGAATACAAGGTGTTCTTAGCGATATAACTGACCGAAAAAAGGCTGAAGAAAGGGAAGATTTTTTGCACTCGTTACTAAGGCATGATGTTAGAAATAAGACTCAAACGATTCAAGGATATTTGCAACTATTAGAAGAACTTGAACTATCAAATCAAGCTCGAAAATACATAAAGAATGCTAGAAAAGGAATTGAAAATGAATTAGATTTAATTGAAAAGGTAAGAATATTAAGAGAAGTTGAAGAGGAGGAAATCCAGGATATTAATCTTAAAAAAGCTATGGAAGAAGCCTTAAACAGTGTAAAAGAACTAACAGAAGATAAAGAAATTAAAGTAGATATAGAATGCGAAGAAGACTCAGAAAATGTTTTAGCTGGTCCTTTATTGGATGAAGCCTTCTCAAATATTTTAGAAAATGCTATCCAACACTCAAAGTGCCAAACAATAAAGATAACTCTACAAGAAAAAGAGAACAAAATACTTTGTTGTATAGAGGATGATGGAATTGGATTGTCCGAAGACAAAAAAGAAAAGATCTTCGATAAAGGCTATACAACAGACAAAGAAAAAGGAACAGGACTAGGAATGTTCCTTGTAAAAACATTAATAAGTATATATGGAGGAGAAATAGAAATTAAGGACTCAGATCTTGGAGGGGTGAGATTCGACATTCATCTCCAGAAACCATAGTATCCTTGTCTGTTCTTAATAAGTTTAGGTGACGGTCCTATAATATTAAGAAATATT
>CAYTEI010000112.1:0-1348 GCA_964436705.1 uncultured Thermococci archaeon | reverse complement strand
TTACCCATGTACTGTTTCACATTAAAAATTTTACACATGATTCATTCTTACAGCTATTCACATAATTACCTCTCCATAAACCCTTAATGATTCCTTAACAGGATCAGATCATTATTTCAGTGTTCATTACTTTAAAAAAGCTAATTGTTAGAAATGATGGACTTATAATTATTTTTTGTAGCAGAAAATACGTAATAACAATTAAGAAATTTTTAATTATTAACATAAAGTTTATATAGCTGTTTCACTATTTTTCGTAGGGAATTTAAGTTTAAAAAATTAAATTTTGTCTAAAAAATTATTAATTGCTTTGATACAAAGGAGAGATCTCTATTCCAAAAAAGTACTCTATAATAGTATCAATACTGATTCTAACTTTAATTAATGGATTCGTAAGAGCAGATGCCTTCATCCCTGGAGAACCATTTCTTAGAGAACCCGAATTAGGTTTCATATTAATGTACGTATTAACCATAACAATAGAATTATTTTTAAGCCTCATAATCTCCTTTATAAAAGAAATTTCTAAAAAGAAACTTTTAACTGCAATATTTATAGCTAATTTAATCTCATTTCCTCTATTATTTCTCGGATTATATTCAATACTCATAATAGCTTTAGATATCCTTAATCTGGATTTAGGATTTGGCTTTCTTGGTCTTGCCCTACTAGTAGGAGAAATCTTAGTCATTACCCTTGAAGGATACATTATTGAATGGAGAATTAAAACTATTGTAATTCGTAAGGCCATAGTCCTAAGTCTTGCATTGAACACTATTTCCTTTTTCACAGGCATAATAGTTTTTCTTTTCTCCTTCCTAATTTTCTAATCAAAAAAAAAGAGGAAATAAAGGGATTGGGATAGTCTTAGACAAGAGGAAGACTAGATACTTCATCCTTCTGAACTTCTCCATCTGCATTTTTATCTAACCACTGCACCATTACCGTTCCTTCTATTTCAGGGTTCTCTGAGAGGTAAGAAGCTCCTGCTTTCGTTCCATAACGATGGGTCCCTACTATATTGATCTTATCATCTATTGATTGAATTATACAGTAATCTTTTTCTCTCCAGGCACTAGTAAAGATGGATCCGTCATAATTAAGCTTGTCCATTTCGAAAAATGCTTCTTCAACCAATTCGCTACCAGAATTCCCCAAGAAAACTTTATTAACCTTTCTTGGTATAATCGTTTCTTTTAAGAACTCATTACCGATATCCTGGTCAACCACATTATTAGTTCTTAAAACATCTATTACTTTTGTACCTACTTTTTCCGGAGAAGATTCAAAAGCTATAAGTTTTTGAGTATTTCGCCCTGCTCCGTATAAGATCCCTCCTTCACCGATA
>CAYTEI010000111.1:0-3656 GCA_964436705.1 uncultured Thermococci archaeon | reverse complement strand
AAATGCAGATCAAAACAACTACTCAAAAGCATACGTCAGCACCATAGACATCACCAAAAGAAAAGAAATGGAAAAAGAACTTGAAGAAACCAAAACAAAACTACAAAAAGAAAACAAAAAAATAAAAGAACTAAATTCCGCCATGAAAAATATAGAAACAGTGAAATCAGAAGAAGAAGCCTGCGAACTAGCAATTGAAGCCGCCGAGGAAATACTTGACTTCGAAGTATGCGGAATCGACCTAATACAAAACAACAAACTCATACCAAAAGCAACCTCCAGCAATATATCAGAAAAACCTATCAGCATTTCATTAGACAAGAAAAGCTTGGGCACTAAAACCTACAAAGAAAACAAATCCTACCTAGTTAATGATCTAAATGAATTCGAAGAGGCCCGCCCTGTTAATAATGAGTTAAGTTCAGCTATCAGTGTACCAGTAGGGGAATACGGAGTCCTCCAAGCAATATCGACCGAAACTAACCGATTCAATCAAAGAGACTTAAAGATGGCGGAAATACTGGTGAACCATGTAGAAGAAGCTATAAAAAGAATAAAAGCCAGTGAAGAAGAAGAATTTTTACAATCTTTTTTAAAACATGACATAAGAAACAAAACCCAAGTGATCCAAGGATACCAACAACTCCTTGAAGAACAAGATCTAAACAAGAAAGAACAAAATCTCTTAAAGAAATCAGAAAAGGCAGTGGACAACATAATAGAAACAATAGAGAAATTTAACAACCTGAAAAAAGCGGAAGAAGAAACTGTAGAGGAAATAGAAGTAAAAAATGTTCTAAAAAAAGTTCTAGAACAAGCAAAAGACCAAGCAAAAAAAGAAAACATAAAAATAGAAACCAACCAACTAGAAACAAGAACAAAAGTTAAAGCGGGAACGCTACTAAGCCAAATCTTCACCAACATAATAGAAAACGCTATACAACACTCCAAAGGAACCAAAATAAGAATAACAGGGAAACAAACCAAAAACAAAGTAACCTACATCATAGAAGACAACGGAATAGGCATACCAGACCAAAAAAAGCAAGAAATCCTCAAAAAAGGCTACACAACAGACAAAGAAAAAGGCAAAGGACTCGGAATGCACCTAGTAAAAAACCTCCTGAAAACCTACAACGGAGAAATAGAAATAAAAGACTCCCAGATAGGAGGAACAAAAATCAACATACACCTACAAAAACCATAACAAAACAAATCACGCCTTAAAATTCTTAAAAAGTATTTGATCTTTTTAGCCTGAATATTTTTAATTGTTTTATTTCGTGTTTTCTACATTTTTAGAGATATAATTATCCAATCTGATAAACAAATAGTTTCATGTGCTTATTAGGTTTTTCTTTGTTATATAACTTGTTAATTTATTTGTTAATAATGGTTTTATTTATAGAGGTTGAGAAAACTGTTGGTTTTTGGATCTATTATATTTCCTTAGAATAGTTGGATGGTTGAGGGACTGGGATTTGATTTATTGTGGGTAGAGTTTTTGGGTTTCTTTGTGGATTTGTCAAATTATTTTTAGTTTTGTTATTTTGTATTTGTATGGTTGTTCCCATTCTTTGTCTCTTGCCTCGTTTTCTTCTTGCCAGTAGTAGTCTCCTTCTTTTAAGTTCTTCATAATTGTGTCTGTTTGTGGTTCTACGAATATTGTTCCGTTATCACTGGTTTTGAAGGCTGTTAGTGTGTATGATGTTTTGTTTGAAAGGTAGAGTGGTGGTGCTAGGTATTCATCATAATACTTTGATTTCGATCTTTCTAGGTATAATTCAACTACTGCTGCTTTGTATCCTTTTTCTGTTGCGTTATTTATTAGGTCTGCTGTGTAATCTAGGTGTTTGTATTCGTTTTCCGGGTACTGATTTTGATCTACTTTGTTGTTTTTTAGGAATTCTTTTACTTCGCTGTTTGTGGGTTTATATAGGGTGTATCCGTCTTGAAGGTCATCTATATCTTCTTGAAGTTCTTCTCTTTCCTGTTGTAGGTCATTGTAGTCTTCTTGAAGATCAGTATGATTAGTTTCTAGTTCCTTATGTTCTGATTTAAGGTTATTATAGTTAGTTTCAAGGTCTTCATAACTATTTTCTAGATTGTTGTATTCGGTTTCTAATTCGTTATAGTGGTCTTCTAGGATGTTTAGAGTGGAGTTTATTGTTTCCACTTGGCTTTGTAATTGATCATTATTATTCTCCGCCTTCATTAATTCTTTTTCTGTTCTTGCTAATTTTTGTTCTAGATCTTCCCGGAGGTCTCGTTTTTTCTGTTTTAGATCTTTGTAGTCTGCTTGAAGATCAGTATGATTAGTTTCTAAATCTTCATAGTTACTTTCTAATTCGTTATAGTTGTCTTCTAGAGAGTTTAGGGTAGAATTTATTGTCTGTATTTGGCTTTGTAGTTGATCATTGTTATTCTCCGCTTTTATTAAATCTTTTTCTTTGCTTATTAATTCTTCTTCTAGATTTTGTATTTCTTGTTCTTTGGGTGCTAGAGTATTGAAGTAAATAGTAGATCCTATTAGGCTGAATATTAATATCAGTATTAGTATCCACGATATTTTTTCATTCATTGTACCCACTCTTCTCTTGAATTTTTGTGATTATTCATAACATTTTTGGGAGTTTAATGGAGGTGAGTTTGCTAGAATTTGAAAAATTCCTGTGCATTTACTTATCAAGGCTTGATCCTCTAACTTTCCAAAAAATCTATTGTATACATTTGGTGTTAATAAACGCTATTTGGTAAGATATTGTACCATCTTCTTCCAAACTAAAAGACCTTAATTCTTATAGGAATAATTTTTCATTAAACCTTAAAACCTTCTATACAACCTATATTCTAGAAAAATAAATTAATTATCTCCTCTAAAAGTAATTAATCAGATCTTAACATATAAGAAGATGAAAAAATATAATAATTAATAATAACTAGACAAATATTATAAAAATTTAGAGATCATTACATTCAAACTTACTAAGCTGTCTTCAAATAAATATCAAACCTTGCTCCACCGAGCTCTGATTCTTGTAGGTCTATTTGGGCGTTAATGTGTTGTGCAATTTGTCTTAGCATGTAGTACCTGACTCCTCCAACTCCTGTAGTCTCACCAGTGTACAATTCTCCCGAGAATATTTCCTTAAGATCTTCAGGTACCTCTTCTCCATCATCAAAAATTCTTAGCACTACTTCATCATCTTTCTCACTAAGATTAATCTTTATTCTTTTAGACCCTCCAATTTGTATTCTTAATTCCAGAAGCTGGGTTAGAAGCGTATTTAATTAGTAATCGGCCAGTACATTACCCATCTCTTCAGGATAATCCTTCTCAATATCTACATCTTCTCTCTTTACTAATCCTGACATAGAATCCAGAGCCATTTCTAAATCCTTGAGTAGGTCTCTGTCTCCAGACCAATCACTTCTCTCAATCTTATCAAGCTCTTTCGCCAACCCAAGAACTTCATCAACCTTTTCCCCGGCACTAACCGCCTTCTCCAAATACCCTCTATACTCTTCTGTGAGGTCAGCTTCTTCGAGTAGTTGGAGGTATCCTTGAATAGCCTGATACTTACTTCCTAGGTCCTGTCTCAGTAATGTATATAAGAAATCTTTCTTTTCTTCGGCTTTTTTTCGTTTTTTAAGGT
>CAYTEI010000110.1:0-3704 GCA_964436705.1 uncultured Thermococci archaeon | reverse complement strand
ATAGATTGTTGGATTAACCTCTTAAAACAAGCAGAAGAATCTCCTACGGGAATAATTGATGGAAAGGATTGTAGGGATTTAAAAAATATGCTGGATGAATTAGATACAGCAATAGAGCATACTACCGATAAAAAGTTAAGGAAATGGTATCGGAATTACTTTAAAGAAAAAAATTGCTGGAGAAATTAATAAAGGGGGAGAGAATGAAAAAACAAAATGAACTAACAAAAGATGACTTGTAAAACAAATGGAAATCATGGTAAAATTGATATATGTTTTATAAAATACAAATTTATATAAATATGTTTGTATTTCAATATAAACAAACAATTATATAAAAAGATGATATGGTAGAAAAGGAGGCACAATGGCAAACTTAAGAACTTACAGAAAAATCAAAGAGTATTTTAATCAATTAGGAACTGATGAGAAAGTTACTCATTATAGAATAATGCTACAATGTGGTGGAGAATATTATGGTATCAAGGAAGTGCTGGAAGAATTGATTAAGGAAGGAAAGATCGGATTTATGAAAGAACAGTATAGAACATTATACTACAAAACATAAACAACAGGTTATGATAAACAAACGAGGTTTTCAACCATAGGAAAATCACCCCCTACGGACAGTTTTCTCTCGTTTGGTCATAAACAAAAATGATAAGGAAAAGATTAGGCAGGATTGAGTATAAACAATTATTGAAAAAAGAAGGACTGCAAGAAGAAGAAATTGACCGAGTATTAAATAATATTCAAAGATTTAGGTGATACAATGAAATATGTGAGAGTTGGACCTTACTATTTTGTAGGGAATCCTGAAAGAACAAAAAGGAAGGAGGATGAAGATGTCGGAAATTAGTATAGTGCCTTTGGTAATATTGGCTTTGCTCAATGCTTTTGGTCTGGGTAACGAAGCAGGAAAACATAAACAGAAGAAAAACCAGAGGTATTGTGTCTGGAACGCAGCGATAGCCAGCAGTATTCAATGGGCTTTAATACTCTGGGCATTTTTTATTTAACTATATAGAAAAATTTAAATAGTTAAGATTGTGGTTATATTTTATAGGAAAATATATTATGAAAAAAGATACAAACAAAAAGGGGTTACGATTTGAGACAAAAGTCAGAGAAGATCTGATAAGAAAAGGTTTCTTTGTTTCTAAGTATCACAATAATGTGGCTTTGAGCCAAAATAAATGTGTTCCTGCAAAACCGGGGAAATTCAGAAAAATGCAGACAGGATTTCCGGATTTCATTGCTTACAGAAAATTCATGGCTCATAGTTACGATGTTATTTATATAGAAGCAAAAAAAAGGGGATATTTAGACCCTGTTGAAAAAAAGAAAGCCGAGTTCTTCTTAAATAATAATTATTGTTCAAGTTTTCATATAGCTTATGAAGCAGTTAATCCAGAAGATAAAAGAAAAAAAGAAGTAAGGTATAAAGAATATATACCTAAAAATAAAAAACCTAAATTAGAAGACAAAATCGAGGAGGAAAATGCCAGCTCTAACAAAAAACCAAAAAATAGAACAGCTTAATAAGCAATTAGAAGAAGTGAAAAAATCAGAGCAATATTTAAAGAGAATATTGCAGACTAACATAGACAAACTTAAAGAAAATATTGAGCCATTAGATCAAAATAAAGTATATGTTATGCAAGTGAACGATTATGAAGAATTAAGCAATATCAAACAATATTTACAGGGAGTAAAAAGTGAGATGTATTGGAGCATGCCTAAAATAATAATAACCACAGAAGAAATCACGAGCATAGAATCACTCAAAGAAAAATTAAAACAGGTGCAAAAATAATGGAGAACTATGTATTTAATATAGTTAAAGAAAAACATATTAGATTATTAAAAAATTTATATTCAAGGAAAAAGTCAATCAGAGACATCTCCAGAGAGATCGGAATGGACTACAATAATGTGAGGTTTGTCATTAACTCTTTAGAAAAAGAAGACTATATTTATAAAGAGAAAGGTGGAAACCTTAAAAAAGATTTCAGACCTGATACAGTAGTAGTGGTATTTACTAAAAAAGGAATGAAATTATTGAAGACTTTAGAAGCATTAAAGTTTTTGGGAGAAATAGAAGAATACAACGATAAGAACGACAAAATCTTTGAAAGAATATTGGAAGGTGAAATTTATGGCTGAAAACCAAAACAAAAAACAAAAACAAGACTTATTGAGTAGAGAGATTACTGTCCAAAAAGATGGTAATGTCCATGTAGTAGACAAGATTAAAAATGAATATTGGATGTCACCAACAGAGTTTGATAGCTGGAAAAACCAGATGAAAAAGAACAAAGACCAGCTTGAATATGCTCTTACTGATGATTATAAAAAAGAGATAGAAGATGAGCTTAAAAAAGTCAAAAAAGACATTAATCAGTTAGAGCCAAAACAGAAAGAAGCAGAAAAGAAAGCAGAAACTTATTGGGAAGAAGAAAAGAAAAGAACAATCCTGAACAGACTGCAAGAAGAAGCAAAGAAATCTCAACCAGACGAGAATGTGCTGGAAGGATTCAAGGAGAGCATTAACAAATACAAACCAGATCTGAAAAAGAAACTCACTAAAAAAGAACAACAAAAACTCGGATTATGATTTATGATAAATTCATGGAGAAAATGGTGTCCTTTTTGTGGTAAAAAAAGGGTAGTATTTGATAAAATCAAGGGGGAATACGAATGTCAGAAGTGTCTAAAGACAGGAATCACGAAGAAAAAACTGGAAGAACTAAATTAGTTGAAACCAAGAGGTTTGAAAATGGGAAAAATAAAGCAATTAATAAAGAAATTAAAAAAAATCTGGAGGATGATAATAATGAAGACGAAAAAGATGTTCAAAACACTACTGAAAGACCTAAGTGAAGGTTATCTTTCAAGGGCCGAGAAGAAATTAGTGAAGAAATTGAGGAATAAACTTCAATCAAAGAAAGAGAGAATCAAAGAACTGAAAGCCAAAATAAAAAAGTTAAAAGACAACAAGAAACAGCTTAAGAGCAAGATTTTAAAATTGCAGGTTGAGATTTCGGCTTTAAAAGACAAAATTACAAGACTTAATGGAAGCAAGTATCCTTCTCCTGATATTAAAGGCAATATTAGTTATGAGGAAGCCAAAGAAAAACTGGAAGATTTGGCACCTGTTGCTCAGATTTGGCTTTCAGATGGTCTTTACGCAACCACAACAGTGTCTTCAATGCAGAAGTTCTTAGAAATTAATAATATAGACAAAAAAGAATATACACACCCAAGACACGACTGTGATGATTTCTCTTATGAATTAATGGGAGCAGTAAGCAATTGGAACAGCCATTTGAGTTTTGGAATTATCTGGGGCAGACAACACGCTTTCAATTTTTTCATAGACTACCATCATAATTTTTATGCAGTAGAACCACAAACAGATGTGGTAAGACATTTAGAGGATTATATAAAGCCAGAAGAAATATGGCTAATGATAATGTGAGGCAAAAATATGAGTTTTTATGTGATAGAATGCAACATATGTGGGAAATGGAATGTTCAGGAAATTAGAACACAATTAAGTAGAGCCACTTTTAAATGCAAATATTGTGGTAAATCTGCTAAAATCCACGACAAGAACAGAGGAGAAATGAAGATTAAAATGTATGGGTATGGATTCCAGCACCCTTACGCAGCAAGAAATGTTTGCCAACATTTAAACGCTA
>CAYTEI010000109.1:0-3821 GCA_964436705.1 uncultured Thermococci archaeon | reverse complement strand
ATTATAGAATAGAAAAGCGAATTCAGAGACCAGATGGCGAAGTAAGACATGTCCTTAGTGTAGGAAAAATAATTAATACGGAAAATAAAAAGCCAAAAAAGCTATCAGGGTACTTCCTAGATATTACTGAACGAAAGGAAGCTGAAAAAAACCTAAAAAAATCTAAAGAAGAGTATGAAAAACTTTCAGAAGAATTTGAGCTAATATTAGATCATCTCCCAGGCCTCGTATTCTATAAAGATACAGAAAACAACTTTTTAAGAGTTAACAAAAAACTAGCAGAAGCACACAACATGACTAAGGAAGAGCTAAAAGGAAAAAGTTTATTCGATCTATACTCAATAGAAGAAGCTCAGGAGTACTGGGAAGATGATAAAGAAGTTATTCAGAATGAAGAACCAAAACTAAACATAGTAGAGCCCTGGACCACAGACGAAGAGAAAAGATGGATGGAGACAAGTAAAATACTATACGTAGTAAACAATGAAGTAAAGGGAATAATAGGTATCTCAACTGATATAACAGAGAGAAAAAAGGCGAAAGAAATGAAAGATCTACTCCACTCTCTACTGAGACACGATATTAGAAATAAATCTCAAGCGATCTTAGGATACTTACAATTATTAGAAGATTTCAACCTCGAAGATGATGGTAAAAAATATTTACAAAACGCGGAAAAAGGAGTTAAAAACCAATTAGACCTAATAGAAAAAGTAAGCATCCTCAGAAAAGCTCAAAAAGAACAAATAGAAAAAATTGATCTTAGCTCAACCATAAATGAAGCAATAGATAGTGAAAAAGAATTAGCCAAAGAAAAAGGAATAAAAATTGAATCTAAATGCCCAGGAACAGGATGTGAAGTCAAAGGAGGACCCCTCCTAAAAGAAGCCTTCTCAAACATAATAGAAAACTCAATACAACACTCAAATGCTGAAAAAATAAGAATCACCCGTAAAAAAAGACAAGAAGAAATAATATGCGTCATAGAAGACGACGGAGTAGGAATACCCGATAAAGAAAAAGAAAAAATACTCAACAAAGGATACACAACCGACGAAGAAAGAGGATCAGGATTAGGACTATTCCTAGTAAAAACTCTAATAGAAATGTACAAAGGAGAAACCAAGGTAAAAGACTCAGAACTAGGAGGAGCTAGATTCGACATACACCTACAAAAACCATAATCCATCAGACAAATATTAGACCAAACCATTGATCCTTATTTCTATATCAATATTTTATAATAGATTCTGAGGTAACAGAATGGTAGATAAGGAAGAACTCAAAGAGGAATTAAGTATTTATAAGGATAGATTAGAGGGGGCTATGGAGGCAGGAAACCTCGCCTGGTGGGAAATGGAACTACCATCAGGGAAAGTAAAATTCAGCGACCGAAAACCAGAAATGCTAGGATACTCTCCTGACAGATTTACACACTACACTGACTTCACCGACCTCATACACCCCGAGGATTACGACCGTGCAATGAAAGCAATGAAAGATCATCTAGAAGGAAGAAAAGATAGATACGAAGTTGAATACCGAATCAAAAAGAAAAATGGTGATTATAAATGGTTCAGAGATATAGGGAGAATAACAGGGCAGGAGGGAGAATGCAAAAAAATTACGGGGGTTGTCATAGACATAGATGAACGGAAGAAAGCGGAGATGGAGATTAAGAGAAGGGCTCTTGAATGGAAAGAAACATTTAATGCATTGGAGGACATGATCTTTCTTGTGGATGAAAATCATGAGATTAAAAGGGTTAATAAATCCTTAGTAGATTTTTTAGGGATTCCAAAAGAAGAAATACATGGAGAAAAATGCTATAAATTAATTCATGATAGTGACTCACCAATTGATGTTTGCCCTCTTGAAAAAAGCCTTAAAACCGATGAAAATGAAATGAATGAATTCTTTGAATCCAGTTTTGACAAGTATTTTCTTACGAAGGTTCATCGAATGCCTGATTATGGTGATGATCTTGAAATATTCGTTCATCAGATTCAAGATATTACTGAAAGAGAAGAGGCTGAAGAACGTGAGCAATTTTTACATACACTTTTAAGACATGATGTTAGGAATAAGATCCAGCTCATCCTAGGATACAAGGAGTTACTTGAAGAGATTGATCTTCCTGAAGAAGCTGAAGAATACATCTTGAAGGGTAGGAGAGGAGTGGAAGAAGCCCTGGAAATCATTGAAAAAGTAAGTAACTTAAGAGAAGCACAAGAAGAAGAAATCAAAGAAATCAGTATAGCTAATGCGATTCATGAGGCTATTGATCAAGCGGAACCAATGGCGGAGGAGAAAGGAATTGAGATCAAGGAGGAATGCCCAGGCGAATCCGAGGTTATGGCCGGATCCCTACTAAGCAGGATCTTTTCCAATATAATTGAAAATTCATTACAGCATTCACAAGGAACTATGATCAAGATAAGTGGGAAGGAAACCGAAGAGGAAATCATCTGTATTATAGAGGATGATGGCGTTGGTATTTCTGAGGGGAAAAAGAATGAGATCTTTGATAAGGGTTATACTACGGATGAGGAGAGAGGAACAGGACTTGGCTTATTCCTGGTAAAGACACTAGTAGATATTTATGAAGGAAGGATTAAAGTAAAGGATTCGGATTTAGGTGGTGCTAGATTCGAGGTAATCTTAAGGAAACCTTGACTCTATCTAGGTGTCAGGATATCAATATTAGTATTTTTAGTTAATAATCCTTAGATACTAATAGGTAGTAATCATATAAGGTTTATGTGTAGTTGGGTTGAAAGATGGTTGATGAAACTGGAGACTTGGTTGATGAATTTGGAGATTTAGCTAAATTCTCTATAAATCATTCATCCCTAGAGGTTTACTGGATCACTAAAGAAGGAAGATTCGTTTATGTAAATGATACCGCTAGTAAAAGACTAGGATACACAAAAGATGAATTAAAAGATATGTGTGTCTGGGATGTGGATCCGGAGTATGAGAAAGAGGATAGGGAGAAGCAATTAAGAAAACTTGAAAGAGAAGGATCATTAACCTTCGAGTCTATCCACAAGACAAAAGATGGCAAGGTCTACCCAGTTGAAATAACTAATCACCTCATAGAATTCGAGGGTAACGAATACATATTCGCCTTCGTTAAGGACATAACCGAAAGAAAAAGAGCTGAAAAAGAGTTAAGATATCGGGAGAATCTGGAAAGAATAATAACCGAAATATCAACCAATTTAATGAATATTGATCTGGAAAAAATCGATGAAAGAATAAACCAAGCTCTGAAAAAGGTTGGAGAATTCGCGGGCGCTGATCGTAGCTATATATTCCAGTTTGATGAAGACCTAGAAAGAATGGATAATACGCATGAATGGTGTGCTGATGGAGTTAAATCACAGAAGCACAAGAACCAGGGTCTCCCCACCGATAATTTCTCATGGTTAATGAAGAAATTCAAAGAGTTTGAGAACGTTTTCATTCCGAAAGTATCAAACCTTCCACCAGAAGCCAAATTTGAGAAAAAAATTTTCCAAGATCAAAATATCAAATCCTTGCTTCTACTTCCAATAGTTTTAGATGAAAGTTTAAAAGGTTTTATCGGGTTTGATGAAGTGAGAAAAGATAAAGAATGGTCTGAAGATATTATTAATTTATTAAGAATAGCTGGAGATACGATCGGAAATACCCTAGATCGGAAAGAAATGGAAGAAGAGCTTCGTAAGAATCAAGAAAAATTTGAAAAACTATTCTACGATAGCCCTGAACCAATGATCCTCATAGATGAAGAGGACCGGATTTATGACATTAATACTCGATTTGAAGAAGTGTTT
>CAYTEI010000108.1:635-3900 GCA_964436705.1 uncultured Thermococci archaeon | reverse complement strand
CGTTCCTCTATTATTGGTATCAATCTATTTCCTAAACTAACATATAGGCTCATTCTATAACTCCCTCATCTACAATTTTTTCAATACCTCTGATTTAATTTCTTTCCACTTTTTATACGCTTCTTTATATTCTTCCGTTCCTTCATCACATCGAAATAAATCTCTTATTATTTCTTTATACTCTTCCTTTTCTTTTTCAAAAAATCTTTTGTCTTCCTTAATTACATCTTCCATATTTTTCATCCCATAACCACCCCATCTATTCCTCCTCCATTTAATCCAACTTCTTAGCATAACTTTTTAACATATCAGCCATCACATCTGTTTCTATTTCGTCGTTTTCTTTTACATCATTAATTAACGACCATAGTATGTCTTCTGCTTCACTAATTGTTTGAACTTCTATATTGACTGTAATATCTTTGTCTTCTCCTTCTAAATTATTGATTTTCATTCCATAACCACCTCATCCTATAACAAAATCATTTTCTAAGCTTTCTTTTACAACTTCTTTTTCCTCATCAGATAAATCATCTAATAGATGACCCATAGCTTCGGAAGCAACAACTTTCTCGATTCGATTCTTCATCTCTTCTTTACTTAAATTCCTTGTATCCCCATCCATCGTATGTGATAAATTCAATATGTCTTCTCTAACTTCCTCTTCATCTAATTCTTGCATCAGTTCTTTCTTTTCTTCAAAAACTTCATCAATTAAACTATTTAATGACATAAAACTAGACCACATCATCTAGAACTATATTCTACTTTGCGGTTTGTCGTTCCATCTGGATTAATAACTTCTCTAGGGAAGTTCTCCCTAGAAATATTCCATTTAACCATACTAACTGCCTCATCCTTTATTCTTTATTTTGTTTTGCTTTTCCATCCCATAACCACCTCATCCCATAGGTTCTTTTTCAAATTTAGTTTTATTATGTCTATCAAAAAATGAATAGAATTCAAGGAATTCTTCCCAATTATCAAGTATTTCTCTTTCTCTTTTACCGTCTCTGTACCTTTCTTTACTTCTTTCAATTCCATTTTTAAGTATTTGCATAAAAACAGATGGTTCAGAACTTTCTTTGTAATCTAACTCCATCTTCACTATTCTCTTTCCATTTTCTTTTTCTATTTCAGCTTTCACTCATTAACCACCTTATCTAATCACTATTTAAATAAAACATTACAACCTCTTCTTCACTTAAATTAGATAATCTCCTATCACAATCATCGTAGTTCTCTATCCTTATCCACTTCATACCTTCTTGGTTCCTATCATATCTCTCTCCTTCAGGAGCTTCTATGTCTTCATAGACTAAATCAACTTTGTTTTCTAAGAACTCATCAATCGCTTTCCAAAGCTCCTCGGCTCTTTCTTCTTCAAAATGATAATTTGCAATAGATAATTTATGCATTAAATCAATTTCTTGAACCTCTGGATAAGGCAATTTAATGAATACGCCTTCTACAAAGACTTGACTACACCTGATTCCACAGGTTTGGTGCTGAAAAACAATATCTGTTTCTTTAGGGATTACTAATCCAAAATCAAAGTATTTATCAATTATTGTTTTGGTATTATAGCATTCATCACATACGTAGTATATTCCAACTTTGTTATGTGGCATGTGGTATTTTCCGCAGATAGGGCAATTTCTTTTATCAATTTCTTTTAACTTGTCTTCTTCGATGTCTTCGTAGCCACAGTCAAAACATTGTTCATGTATTTCTACTGTTTTTTCTTTGTATTTTGGGAGCCTATTTTTATCAAAGCCAGTTTTTGAGCCACATTCTGGACACTTTTCTAAATTCATAAACTAAATC
This sequence comes from uncultured Thermococci archaeon, assembly GCA_964436705.1. Taxonomy (GTDB): domain Archaea; phylum Methanobacteriota_B; class Thermococci; order Thermococcales; family CAYNOZ01; genus CAYNOZ01. The sequence continues at coordinate 2,073 of CAYTEI010000108.1, read as the reverse complement.
ACCTCTTCTATCTGTTCATCTATTTCAAGTATTTTAGCAAAACTAATTCCAGTACCTTCATGCATCATTTATTTTCATCTCCTAGGACATATAGCCCCATCAAATAATTCCTTCTCCCGCTCCCTACGCCTATCACGGATGATGTCCTTCACGTAACGAATCCCTAATCCCAATTCATTACTTATTTCTTGATAACTCCATCTCTTCTCCGTCCTAAGCAACCACACCGTGTCTTTATAGTTCTGGACACCTGGGTGTTGGTTGGTTATGTGGCAACGCAGTGCCTTGACTGAATCAAAACTCGCCTTGGAGTTGTAGCGACAATAGGGGCACAGAAAAGTCATATCGCTTCACTCTTTCTGTTTTCTTTCCAGACATTCGTTGACGGCCGCTGTTAGTGCCTCTTTAGCTGTTTTTTTGCCTGTTTTTTGTTTTAGCTTTTCCATCTTTTCTTCTTTAAGCGGTGCTTGATAATTCTTAATCATATCTTATCACCATCATCATTACATAATTAGTATAGGGTATACTTAAAACTTTTTGTTTAAAAAATTAGAAAAAAAAATAGAGAAATAAAGAAATAAATAAATAAAGAAATAGATAAATAGATAAATAAATAGGAAAAACTATAGGTGTTTCTGTAATTCTTTCTTTATAGCGTATATGTCGTCACCGAAGTCCTCTGTTTTTAATAGTACATCTCCCGTATCCGAACCTAGTTTAGGGGCTAATTCAATCAATTTTTCCCTATTCTGTTTGTAGTTCTCGTTTGAGCCACATATCTCGACCAATATCACTTCTCTAGGCGGTTCTTCGTATGCTCCATTTACTTCATTCGTTCTTCTCTTTTTTTGTTCTCTACTACCCCAGACATCTATCCTGTATTCTTTCTTGTCTGTTTCGATTGTTTTCTCTGTCTCCACGTAATAGTCCTTATCCAATAAAACAAATGCAGCGATTGTTTTGATGGCTTCGTGCTTTAGTCCAGCGTCTCTACGTATAATAGCTTCCTTAGACATACGTCTCTTCCTTAGGTGTTTTTTTCTTCATTTTTTATGGCTCCTTCTAATTCATTCACTAGGCTCTCTATTTCGTTTGTTTTCTCTTCTAACCCCTCTATGTAGTCGTGCAGCATCTCTACTTTGGAGTCTATTTTACCGTACCTTGACCATCTTTCGTCACTGAATTTTTCAACCAATTCTTTTGCTAGAACAAGTTTCTCTATCTCTGCCTCCGTTGCGTATTTTAATTCAATCCCTTTATCGGATAATTCTTCTAATGTTTGTTTAGCTTCCTCCATCTTTTGCCTATCCCAGTCATCGAGTAACTCTTCTCTGCGCATCTGTTTGGCCTCTTTCTTTCCCTCTATCTTTGCTTTGTTGAGGTCGTATTCGCTGTATCCTGCTCCGCTGTAGCATTTTTTGATTATTCTGGTGTATAG
>CAYTEI010000108.1:0-625 GCA_964436705.1 uncultured Thermococci archaeon | reverse complement strand
CTTCCCCTAACTCCGAATCAATTTCTTTGTAGAGCCTGTGGTCGCTTGTCTTCATCACGAAAAGCCCCCAGCCATCGGGTAATTCTGTTTTATTAACTATGTTTGGTTCCGCAGCCACTACATAGAATTCGTCGCACCTCTTGACGTATGGGTCGTTCTTGGCGTGGTTCTTTTTTTCCCTCAACCCATCGCCCCTATTTGACTTAAGTTCGAATCCAACTACTTTGTAACTCCTCGATGGGTAGTGGCTTATGGCTATGGCGTCGCATCGTCTTGTTTTGTTGAACCCATCCTGTTCTTGTACGAAGGGTACTTCGAAGACCAGTAACCAACCCTTGTCTTTCTTGAACCGTCTCTTTAGGCTTTTCTTCATCACGTGTGTGAGTTCTTCGTTCGTCATGTCTGATTTGTTTTTGTTTTCTAATTCAACGTCCTCTATCTCCTCTAAGTCCTCTAAACTTGTCTGTTTATTTTTATTCATCTTATACCTCATAGTTTTGTGAATTCAGTTGTTCTGTAACCAGTTAGCTCCCGAATCCTTTCTTCGTTTCTAACCATCCCTTCTCCACAACTAGAACAATATCTGGTTCTATCAAATTCTTCAAATTCTTCTAGACCAAGTAAC
>CAYTEI010000107.1:944-3924 GCA_964436705.1 uncultured Thermococci archaeon | reverse complement strand
TGATTGGGAAAGAGTCTGGCCTTCAGACGCCCCAACAGATACTTGCACTAACGCAGCTGGAGAGACTCTAGACACAACTGGAGAGAATGCCGCCACTTGGTTTCACTATGGTGGATCTGGTGGTTGGAAAACTTATGAAGTAGAACCTGGAAAGGAATTAGAACTTTTATGCCATGGAGACGAAGGCTCACATTGCCCGGGATGCGTACTTGGAGACATAAATTTCTATATCCACGACTATTATAATGGAAAGTGGCGTAAAGAAAGATTCGTGGATGGACCAGATAACTTCCACGGGGACTACCCTGTTTATTACACTCCTAAAGGGAACAAAATTAAAATTGTAGCCGAATCTGGATTTTACTTAGAAGTCTACCAGAGATCGCTCCAAGATACTGAGATCAGAGAAGTTCCTAAACCTCTTTACGAACATTTGAATGAGAGCTTTGATATGAGCAATACTTATTTCAAAAATAAGAATGAAGAAAGAGTTCTTTTAAGTCCTAGTGGAACTGATTCAAAGATTATTCTAACTAAATTAGTTAGTAATAGAAAAAGAAAAATTTATATCTATGATGGTTCTGACGTAACTGAAAAGACTCAATATATGGTAAAAGTTCAGGTTAAAACTCCAAATGGCGAACCTATGAAAAATGCTAAAGTTTATGTAGCTCCATCCCCATTCCAATCTCAAAGAGAGTTTAAAAATTGGCTATCTGATCCTTTTAAAAAAATAAATCCAGAAAACATATTTGATGTTGGAATATTATTTGCTGAGGAGTTCATTACCACTGCTTTGGGGAATAAATTCCCACCATTAGATGCAGCGATCACTTACAAAGGAGCATATGAGGGAAAGATCTTCCCTGTAAAGCTCCTTAAAACTATAGATGAGCCTGTAAACCGATTTTCCAGGGATTTAGAAAATTGGAACTATATTAAAATCGGTAAAACTAACTCTAACGGGGTTATATATGAATGGCTTAATGTTGGGGGGATAGTAAACCAGCATAGGATAGGAATCAATCTAGATGAAGAAATTAATCCAAAACCTATTGAAGAAATGATCAGTAACTCTCAACTAACCTATTCTAGTAAAAAAACAGTAAAAGTTAATGATTACAACGATATATCTGTAGTTCGAGGGTTTATGGAAATATTAAAAAATTGGAAAGAGATAGTAGAAGAAGAAAATAAAGAAAAAATAAGTTTTACATCAACCATTCGAGTTAACATACTCTCTGAGCATAAATCATCTAGTTATGAAAGTGAGCCATCAGAAATGGTCAAAAATTTAGAGAAATCCCTAGAGAATATGGGGCATGTAAAAGTAAGACATAGTAATTTAGACAATCTAAAAGAAACCACGTATAATAAGGATACAGACATAATTATTGGAGTCCTAAATCAAGAAAATTTGAAAAAATATTATGAGAGACTTTTTGGTGGTTTACACCCTCTTCCAGAGAAAGATAAATTCTTTCCAACCTTTAAAGTAAATAACAGAATAGATAGTAAAGAAGTTTCAATAATTGAAGGAGAAATAAAGTATAAAGATTCAAGTAACGGATTAATATCTGGAATATATGATGAACCAAACAATCAATACGTCTATTTAATAGGTGGACTAAGTAAAGAAGGATTAAAAAATTCCATTCAAAAATTTATGGACGGAAGAATAAATATAGTAACAGGAGAAGGTGTAAACTCTAAAGTAACATCTATAACCGAACCAGATAATAAAATCGAAAACCAAGTATTCTCAGAAAACAAAATCAATAAGCAGATAATAATTGGTAGAGCTGCTAATGACACTCCTATAGCGAATTTTAGCCTTAATTCTATGAAAATACAAGGAGATAAATATAAAAGCAAATGGAAGGAACAAGATTATAGTATAATACAAATCAAGAATGATAAAGTGCTTATAGTCGGGACTCATAGATACGGAACCAAAGCTGGATCATTACACTATCAAAAAGAAAAGCCATCAGAATCAACTCTAATCAAATGGGAAGATCAAAATAACGACCAGAAAGTACAACTAAAAGAAATCAACAAAGTTAAGAAGATTAATCAAGAGAAAGAAAATTCAGAAGAATCTAATATAATCAATTATGAGGAAGATAAGAACATTATATTGATTAATTTGGATACTATAATTGACTACGAAGGCTATAAAATAGATATGCTTGATATAGGAACAGATTTAAATCGGCTCCTTTTGAAGATCACTAAACCGAATGGTGAAGAAATAAAGGAAAAACTAGAAATTGACGGAAAAGATGGTGATACAATCAAGATTGATAACATAATAATCGATGGTATAGAATGCTTCAATGAAAAAGCAGAAATGAGGTTATGGAAAGAATAAATATCGATTTAATTAATTTAATCACCTATTTATTCATTTTTAGTTCCATTATTATTTTAGTTCTCCTTTTAATGATATAGATATGAACCTATGACCTATCTAGTATCTACTAATCCCATACATATTTTATAGATTCTGAAAAGGTAAAGAACCCATCTGGGACTATTACTGTAGATTGATCTCTTTATTATTGTTTATTTTTTCTCTTTTTTAATAATCTAGCCCTCCATAGTAGAATGATTATTTCTAACCACGTTCTATAACATAGAACCTAAAATAAAAGAAAGAATTCACATTAAATGATTGGTAAACCAAATTATCGATCAATCATCCACCAACTATGACTTGTGATTTTAGAACAAATCATAAGTTACCACCCCACCATTCTCCAAGGATTCCCTCATCAAGGAGTATGGGGCTGAAAAATAATTTCCTAGAGATTACTCATTAAATTCAACTGATTTACAGATCACTTTTACCAACCTATTCATTTCAAAATTGTTAAATTCGTACAGTTTCGATAATCAAAGATGATCAGATTGAATAGTAAAATCACAACCTTATTTTTAATAACAATTTTAATTTTTTCAGTACTCGGAGCTGGGT
>CAYTEI010000107.1:0-934 GCA_964436705.1 uncultured Thermococci archaeon | reverse complement strand
AGGAAAAAAGAAAAAAGACACGGATAATGACGGTCTTCCTGATGAAGTGGAGTTCGAAAAGGGAACTATTCACGATAATTCTGATACGGACGATGATGGATTGGAGGACGGTGTGGAGGTGCACAAGTACGGAACGGATCCTCTACAAGCGGACACGGATGTGATGGCTTGTAATGGTTTTTTTGATGGGATGGGTTCTTGGATCTCAAATTCTGATGGTGGTATGTGGGATCATCTGCTCCTGATAGTAGGTGGGGTAGAATCCCTATTGGATCAGGTTTTGGGTCTCTTTTAGGTCTCGTGTATGGTTGTGTTATGTGGGCTTTGTGGAGGTTCTAATCACCACCTTTACCCACCACCTTACACACCACCCCCCACCACCTGCTTCGGTGCGGGTTCTGTAATTAGTTTTAGAATTGGTGCGGGTTTCGTGGTTAGATTATTTTTTGATGGTCTATGTTTTGTTTATATATCTTTTAGTTAACACTAATCCCTGTTTGTAGCTTTTTTTTTGGGATTTTTTGGCTAGTATCTTTGGCGACTCTCCACCACCATCCTTCTCCCCTTTATTAACGATGGTATCTAGTGTGATAAGTAAGTTTTCTGTGCGAATTCTTGCCATAATTTAGAATAATAATAGTTGAGGACGATGGAAAAGGAATTTTTGAAGGGACCTAATGCTGGATCTGGATTAGGATTGCATTTAGCGAAAAGAATAGCAGAATTACATAAAGGAAACATAAAAATTGATGAATCCAAATATGGTGGAGCAAAATTCGAAATAACTCTGAGGAATATAGATAGATTTAAGAAGTTTAAACTAGACTGAAAAGTACCTAGAGTGTTTGATTTAAAAATTATGATACATTTGATTACGGAAGGAGTTAAGATTACTTAGATGTTTGATGGTGGCTTGTAGCAGTTGTTTTTGATG
>CAYTEI010000106.1:0-4215 GCA_964436705.1 uncultured Thermococci archaeon | reverse complement strand
GCTGGTCGCGTTTCGTGCTGTCTCGTTGGTGGTAACAGTTGTCACTGTGGGAGACAGGGTATGATTCTGTGAAACCATCTCAATGTCCGGTACGTCGGCGGTAAACCCGATGGCAACCGATTCTGTATCCGACAGGAATGCGGCTGATCCGCTGCCGGTCGTCGCCGCGACGAAGACAAAGAGGACACTGAGCACGACGGGTAGTTTACTCATCGCTTCCCTCCGACATCTCAGCCTCGCCGCCGTCAGACAGCGGGAGGGCCGGTGGCAAACGTGGCTCGTCGGATTTGTTCGCTTGCCATGCCGAGATGGTCATCGCGCCGGTAAACAGGAGCCCAAGAAGCCCCGCAGTGAAAACACCGACTGAAACTGGTGTCGGTGCGGCGGCGGTAGTGACCTCACGGTAGACGTTCCAGCCCGCATATACAAGCAGGACGGCCATCGCAAGCAGTGTCAGTTTCAGATCCACGATTGCGAGTTGCCCGGTGTTGGACGAAGGCGGGTTGCTGAAGGCCGTGCCTGCGGTGGCTTGGCTACTGGTCGGAGTAGACTGAGGTTCAGGATCGGTATCAACCCCATTCTCCACGTCATCTGTGGTCTGCCACTCACGACCACCATCGCTCTACTGATCCTTTCTTTCTTCATGAAGTTTCTCAGAATTGTTCTTACTCTTTCTAAGTTTCTTTTCGTACTTCGTTTGTTCTTTTATATCTCTACCTGTACCGATCAGGATCTTTTCCCCATCTTTGTTCTCATAAGTAGAGACAGACCACTCAATCGGGAATCGGCTTCCATCTTTTCTGAGGCCCTCAACGGCTATGGGAGGGCTTTCATCTCTTTCGTATTTCTCAAGAAAAGTTATGACTATCTCGTGGGGCTCCATATCCATTCCGTGTGATAATTTCTTCAATACGGGTTCGCCTACAACTTCTTCTCTTTCTAGGCCGAAGACTTCTTTTTGCGGTTCTTTCCAAGAAAGAATTTTAGAGTCTAAGGGCATTAATTTAGAAACCGGTTCATCGATCAAGTCCTCTTTTTCATAATCAAAAACAGGTTTAACAGAGTTATTACAATAAGTTATCTTCCCATCAAGGTTAACATGAATAATAACATCCCTAGATGATTCAATAGCTTTATAAGCTTTCTTAAGTTCTTCCTCAGATTTTTTATGTTGAAACTCCCTCTCTATCGTATGGAAAAGCGTTTTAAACTGGGATTCAGGGTCCCCTCCCTTCTGTAGATAATGATTAGCTCCAAGATTAAGAGCCTCCATCGCAACCTCTTCCCTACCCCTACCAGTAAAGATTATAAACGGTATATCCTCGTATTCCTCCCTTATAGTCTCCAGTAGCTCTAAACCATCCATCTCTGGCATTTGATAATCACTAACAACACAATCAAAATCGTTCTCATTCAATTCATTTAAAACCTTTTCAGGATTATTAACTGTATTTAAACTAAGATTTTCTAATTCACGACTTAAAAACCTTTTCTCTTGCTCTAAAAAATTTTCATCATCGTCAACAAGAAGAATTTCCATTCCTAATACCTCTATATAAACCAAAAACCCGTAATGAGCAATAATTTATATAAAAACGATAAATTTCAAAAACCAAATTTCGACCCATAGACCTCTCACATCATTTAAATGAGTTTTTAACGTAAATTTAATTAATAGTTACCCTTTTTATAACTTACTAATCATTATTCTGGAAACTCTCAATACAAAAAGATATTCATTAAACCTTCCAAACACACAGTCATTTAAACGAATAATCATGAGGACTCAAAATTATTCAGGACCCACAAAAAGGGAGAGAAAACAGACACCGGATATGATCCACGTGAATGCGATCAAATTAATAATCTTTCCAAAGATATTAATAGTTTAAAATATCATAGATAAGTTAGGTTATTTAATTAATATATAAGGTGTTATTTTGGAGAGCTCAAGCAATGGTATAAATGTTCTCATGGTGGATGATGACCCAGTTGAACTAGAAAGTGCTCAGGTTTTCTTAGAGAGAGAACACCCCAAATTAAATATTAAAACCATAACACACGGAATAGAAGCTCTGAAAAATTTGAACAACAAAGATATCGTGGTTAGTGACTACCAGATGCCTGGAATGAACGGACTAGAATTACTTGAAGCCATTAGAGAAAATAAAAATAATGAAATCCCATTCATCATCTTCACCAGTAAGGGAAGAGAAGAAGTAGCAATGAAAGCCCTTAACCTTGGAGCGAATGGATACCTGAAAAAAGAAGGAAAAACCGAAGAACAATATGAAAATTTGGCGGAAACAATAAAACAAGAATACAAACACTGGAAAACAGAAAGAGAAAGAAAAAAGATGGAACAAAAGATAAGGGAAAAGAAAGAAAAATACACCAACATTTTTGAAGCACTCCCTACGGTTACCCTAGTTGTAGACCCTGAAAGAAGAGTTAGAGAAATAAATATGAGGGGAGAGAACTTTGCTGACAGGCCAAGGGAGGATATGATCGGTAAAAGAGGAGGAACGGCTCTAAGATGCGTACATCATCTCGATGATCCTAAAGGATGTGGATTCAGTTCACATTGTGAGGATTGTACTGTAAGAAATACAGTACTAGATTCTCTTGAAACTGGAGAAAGCTATTTCAGAAAAAAAGCTCATTTAACAGTAGAAAAGGATGATCAAGAAAAAGAATTCGATCTAAAAGTATCAACAAGTCCTATCTCTATCTCAGGCGAAAACCGTGTAATAGTATCTTTGGAAAACATTGATGAATAAAAACACCAACACTTCCTTTATAATTCATATTTAATCAAACTCTTAATCCTTTTTTAATTAAATTAATAACATTTTTACCGTTGAATGTTCTTCCTAATTCTCTCAAATATTACTCATTTAAGGGTGGGTCTTTTCTTGTCCGTTATCATGTTTTATACCTCAGAAGTATAAGATCAAGCTTCTTTATTGTCGGAAGCTTCCGAAACATCACTATAAAGCATAAATAATAGTCTTACTCAAAAATATATTGAGAATACAGGTCCTAGAAACCAAAAATTACCTGAAAATACTTAGGACTTCATGGATCCTAGTACCATTATCAAAACCGATCTTTGTCTCTGAGGTGTCTAACTTGTCTTTACATAAAAGATCTAAAAAATACTCCAATAAAGCATTAAAAACCATTTACATGAAGAAAACCGAAAATCAGGTGCTAATATCGATTTAATTTACTTTTCTATATAATGGAGGAATTTTTAATTTATGAAAGAGAATCCCAAAAAATATGAGACCGGTATCTACACTAAAATAATAACGAAAATGAATGACAGTGAAGAGAAGAATAATAATTCTAACAATCCTAAAAGTGTAATTAGCGAGAAAGATAGAAATCTTTCAGAGCCAGGTAAGAGATATAAGAGATTGCTTGAGGAAAAGAATGCTTTCCTTACGGATAATTTACCGAGAACTAGAGATCTTTATCAAGAGGTTGAAATGTCAGAGTATATTATCCTACCAGTTAATAGAATCATCTTGATCTGGGATCCACTTACTCCGGAACCAGCAATTAAACTCGCTAAAAAAGTTTTAAAAAGTCGAAAAGCCAGCAAATCTGAGAAAAACAGAACAATTGACAAGATCAAGAGATTTTCAGAGAAAATAAAAAACAAAGATTAATTCCTTAATTTTCTATCATTTTTCATAACTTCTGAAACATTTAATTATTTTATTAACTCTGTGGATCTAAATTCTTAATTTTTGGGTGATATTTTGCAGGATGAATTAGAGGAAAGAAGAAAAAAACTATTTTCCCTCCGAATGAAAGGTACAAGCCTGAAAAGAGGGGCTAAAATCCTATCCAAAGAATATGATGCAAAAGAAGCCACAATTAAAAGAGATTGGAGAAGAAGAGAAACCTGGTTATCGAAAGTATATCAACTGGAGGAACCAGAATTAATGCTCAATGAAATACTTGCAGAACACAGAGAAATTCAAAAAACCTTATGGGAGCTTAAAGAAGAAACCGATCATGAACCAACAAAACTAGGAACTCTACAGACGCTACAAAAATCGAATAAAATATTGATTGAGATAATGCAATCAATTGGACGGATAAGACAAGAACCAAAGAAGGTAAAGTCCATAGAAGATCCCGAATCCGAAAAGGTACTAAAAGAAATCAAAAAGAGAGCTGAAGAAGAAGATTTCCCATTGG
>CAYTEI010000105.1:0-4262 GCA_964436705.1 uncultured Thermococci archaeon | reverse complement strand
AAAAAGTCTAGAAGGGACAAGTAAGCTAATTAGTTTCCTATAATCCTATAAGGTAGCATTAGAAATAAGGAAAGTGAAATCATGTGGGTAAAAATGTATAAGGTATATATTATCTTTCCAGTTTGGATAGATAAAAGCCTTATTTCACAAGGAACTGAACAGAAAAGCAACGAAGCTAAAGGATAATGATGATTCTGGATCAGAGAGAATTTACTTTTTATATTATTAGATTAAAAGAAGTATTTTGATATCCTACGTAATTAGAGCAAATTCTATTTTTAGTCCTATAAGTTCTTCCGGACTAGAATAATTCTTCCAACTATTAGAAAAAATTTTATTGAGTTTGAAGTTTATATTTTTTTAATAGGAAATTTTTTAGAAGTTTTTTGATTGAATATTCTTTTATCAGAATTTCTATTATCTATTTGAAATAACCCTTTTAAAAAATCCGAGATTTTATATGTAATCTTTTCCAAAAGAAATTGAAAACTAGAAAAGACAATATTTAAAAATCTCTTGAAATTATAAATTTAGGGTTAAATTTAATGAATTGTATACAATAGAGGTTTTAATATGGTTGATTGGTGGGAGAGGCTTTCGAAGTGTATTGAGGATGGTTCTGTTGTTGTTGGTGTTGTTGGTTTGGGTTATGTTGGTTTGCCTTTGGCAGTGTCTTTTTCTAAGGAATTTAGAGTTATTGGTTATGATGTTGATGATTCAAAAATAGATGAGCTGAGTGAGGGTAGGTCTTATGTTGATGATGTTAGTGATGATGATTTGGATTTAGATTCTTTTAGCCCTACAAGCGATGTTAACGAGTTAAATAAATGTGATTTTATTGTTATTTCTGTTCCTACTCCTTTGAAGGAGGATAATACACCTGATCTCACGTATATTAAAGAATCTGCACAAGATATAGGTGGAATTCTTGAAGAAGGCCAGTTTGTAGTTTTGGAGAGTACTAATTATCCTGGTACTACTAGTGAGATTTTGGTCCCTATTTTGGAGGAGGGGAGTGGTCTTGTTGCTGGGGAGGATTTTGGGGTGGCTTTTTCTCCAGAGAGGGTAGACCCTGGGAATAAGAAACATAGTATTGAGAATACTCCTAAGGTGATCGGTGGATTAACTCCTGAATCTACTAGAATTGGTAAAGAACTGTACAGCGAGATTATTGATGATGTTGTTGATGTTCGTGATTGTAAGACTGCTGAAGCTACTAAGATGGTTGAAAATATTTTTCGGAATGTTAATATTGCTTTGGTTAATGAGTTGGCTGTTATTTTTGAGGATATGGGTATTGATATTTGGGAGGCTATTGAGGCAGCAAAAACCAAGCCTTACGGGTTCATGGCGTTTTATCCTGGTCCGGGGGTTGGGGGGCACTGTATACCGCTGGATCCGTACTATTTAGCCTACAGAGCTAAACAATTCGATCGGATTCCCAGGTTTATTGAAACTGCTGGGGAGATTAATGATTACATGCCAATCCATACGGTAAACCTAGCTAGGGATGGGCTTAATAGGATTGGTAAAGAGGTTAGGAACTCTAATGTTTCTTTATTGGGTTTATCTTATAAATCTGGTATTAGTGATACGAGGGAATCTCCTTCTTTAAAAATTATTGAGGAGCTTGAAGAGATTGGAGCGGACATAAGAATATATGATCCTCATATAGATTCTTTTGAGATGGGGAATAAGAAATATGTGATGGAAGGTGATTTGGGCGAGATTTTGGATTGGTCTGAGTGCGTGATTCTAGTAACGGATCATAAGGAATTCGAAAATCAAGAATTGGTCAAGAAGATTGAAAGAAAGGTTAGAAAAGATCATTTGGTAGTAGTGGATACTAGAAATAGTCTCAATAAACTTTCTAAACTGAATTCAGAAGAATTAGTGTACATAAAACTTGGATCTTAATTTTTATTAATTAATTCATTTTTACTTTTTTTAGTATTATTTAGAAAGCGATAAATAGAGGAACTCTTGGAAGTATGGGTTCGGATTCGGGATTTTGGGGGTTTATTTTCAGGTATAGTTTTCAAATTATTTCAATATCCACTTTAGTACTACGAAAAACTGTAGTAGGTGGATCCATCTTGGTGTTTTTGGTTTTTCAATATCTCTAACTGGTGTGGATACTTGTTGGATTTCATATCCTTTTGACTTTGCTTCAAGTGCAAAAGTTCCGCATGTACAGTAGCCTTCTAACTCTAAGTTCTTAGCTAAATCATCTTTTAAAGCTCTGAAACCGATACCTGTATCCTTTATATTAACTTTTATACCTGCAATTGATGATAGTATTCTTTCTGATGGTCTAGGAATTTTTTTGCGACGTCCAAAAACAAGATCGGCTTTATTGGACTCAATAGGCTTAATCAGTTTTGGAATTAATGAAGGGGAGTGCTCTCCATCAGCATCTAAGGTCACTATAATGTCTCCTTCTGCAGCCTCCAGACCTCTTTTTAAGCTCTTTTTGTAACCCAGATTAGAATCATTTTCTATTATCTTTCCGTACTCTTTAGCGATTTTAACAGTATTATCTGTTGAATTATCATCTATAACAACAATCTCATCCACATACTGAGAAGCTCTTTCTAGAACCCTCTCGATCCTACCTTCTTCATTAAAAGCTGGAATACCTGCCGTAATCAACTAACCACCATAATGTGAATTATTTTTCCTCTGACTAGTATTCGCTTTTCTTAGAGTCATTATAACCTCTTAACTAAAAAAAGAATATTTATTATGTTAAATTATTGTTTTTTAAGATAAATTTCGACAGAAATTTTATGGTAGATAGACTTGAATTTAATTTACTTTCTTAATCTCCTTATTTCTGTTTTTCACTTTTTAGTGCCCAAGTTCTTCTAATTTCATTTTGGTTTAGTGTTTTTCTTATACCTTCATCTAACGATATTTTCGGTTCATAACCTAATATCTCCTTTGCTTTTGAAATATCTGGGATTCTCTTAACTATTTCTCTTTTTTCTGTCCGATCTGAATCCTCCATTGGCACATAATCTGGTTTTATGTCTTTCCCCGAAATTTTTATGACTTTTTTTGCAAGATTTTCTATTGATATGGGTTCCGTATTGTTTCCAATATTAATTATTTCCGAATTTGCATCATTGTCTATTAATGCTAGATAAGTTCCTTCGACTGCGTCATTAACGAAACAAAATGCCCTTGTTTGATTACCTTTACCGTAAATTTTTGGAGGAATACCATTTTTCACTAAATGAACGAATTTAGGCATTACAAATTCAGCAACTTGCCGCGGACCATAAACATTGAAAAACCGAACTATAGAATAATTCAGCCCATATCTCTTATTAAAAGCTTTTATATACTCTTCTGCTGCAAGTTTAGTCACCGCGTATATTGATTTCGGATTTAATGGATTCTCTTCAGATATAGGTATCTCGCTCTGATCTCCGTATACCTCGGAAGATGAAGAAAAAATAATTTTTTTAATATCGTTTTTAACACATGCATCTAATACATTTTCAGTTCCTTCAATATTAATTTTTAATGTGCTTAATCTCTTTTCTTCAGTCCTCTTCACGCCTAGAGCCGCAGCAAGATGAACAACATAATCACAACCATCCATAGCTCTCATCAAATCATTCTTATCTAAAATGCTCCCACGATAAACTTCAACATTTTCTGGAAGAGGACTCTTCTCAATTTGAACTCCAAGGTCAAACGCTTTAACCTCAAAATTCTTCTCAACGAGCTTATTCACCATAGCGGATCCTATAAATCCACCTCCACCTGTTACTAATACCTTACCTTTCATTTAAACACCATTATTGTAATTAATATTAGTTTCCATCTCAATATACAGAATATACCATATTGAGTAAGCATTATCTTTGTTTATCTTTAGTAATTTTTATCGTTATATTTTTAATTAGCCATCAAGATTCGTTAGATAGTGTTTCCAAGGAAATTTTTAACATTTTCTATTATGTAATCCAGTTCTTCTTTGTTAATGTCGGGATAAAGAGGAAGTGTTACTACTTCTTTACTTAGTTCTTTGGTTTTTGGGACTTTTACATTCTCCTCGATCTGATCTTTTAATACTGAATATTCATGTACCGGGTTGAAATAGATTCGAGTAGTTATTCCTTTATCATCTAAGAATTCCATCAGATTATCTCTTGTATTTTCTCCATCAAGTACTCTAATCGTATACATCTGGTAAGCAGGTTTATATCTGTTGTTAGGAGGTTCTGGAACTTTAATTCCTTCTGTCTCTC
>CAYTEI010000104.1:1106-4263 GCA_964436705.1 uncultured Thermococci archaeon | reverse complement strand
AAACAAATCATAGACGCAATAAAACAAGCAGCACAACACTACCAAAAATAAAACAAAAAAAATTAGACCTTTATTCCTCTCTAATTTCTTTATTTTTGTTATTCATCACATTCTGTAATGCTTGTTATCTGAATTAAGCCACTCAGTCCCTTTATCATCTAATTCTTCTAAGAAGTTCATTGGACAGTGTGTGTTACTGGCGAAGAGATTACATGTTGTAGGATCTCTACCTTCTGGGCACTCATGACCACAAGCCTCAAATGCTCCGAAGTTCCCTAACCATTCAAGTTTTTCTTCAGGTATTTCCTTTTTCTTTCCGCATATAAAAATATATTCGATAGTATTCTCATCATCCTCTTCACTAGACATATTATTAACCTCTTACAATATCAATGATCGCTCAAATTATTAGTTAAAACTTATATTCATCTCTATACTTCGCTTTCCAAATTTAATTCTTCTAGTTTTTCTTGTTTCGGTTTTCCTTCCGTATCCCAACCTCTTACTTCATAATATTCTTTCAACATTTTCTCTAGATCCACAGTTTCCCCTTTTGAAGGACCTTGCAGTGGTTCCTCCAAGAATCTATCAGGGAGAGTATCATTTTCCTTACTAAATCCTTCTCGTATGTTGAATAGTCTTTCCAGATTTATAGTTCTTTCTCCAATCCTCTTCAAATCATTTTCTGTGTATTCGAACCCTGTTACGTGGTTTATAGCTTCCTTTATTTCTTCCCACTCAAAGACACCCTGATCTATTGGGAATGTGCATATTATAGCTGAATTTGCAACTCCATTAGTATCAGAAAGTTCTTTCACTAATTCTGGTTTCTCTTCCTCTTTAAACCTGTCAATATTATGGGTCCACATTTCATCCCTGATAGGATAAGCGAATTTATGGCAAGCCCCTCTAGAAGAAACAGCATAAGTCAAACCAATTCCCTTAGCGCCTCGAGGATCATAACCAGGTAACTCCATACCCTTAACAGTCATCGAATACTTCTCAGCATCATCACTCAGTTCCTGAGCTGCTCTGGCTGAGCCCTCAGCTAACAGATCACCAAATTCTTCTCTATAAGCTATTTTTTTGATTAATGATAATATTGCTTCATTATTACCCCATTCTAGATCTAGATCGTCCTTTTCTTTTTCTATAATGTTTCTTTGAGCTAGTTCTAGTGCAAAGGAGATGCTCACTCCAGTTGATATTGTGTCCATGCCTAATTTGTTACATATATGTCCGGCTAATATGTTTTCCTCTATCTCAGGGTTACCACAGTTACCTCCTAAAGAGAAAAATGTCTCAAATTCCTGTCTATCCGTGATAAGATCACCCACACTAGTATTCACATCCACTACTTTGTTACAATGGATTGGGCAGCCAAAACAACCTTTCTCTCTAACAACTAAATCATTACGTATCTTGGAAGGATCGAAATTGGTATCATAGGGTTTGAAAACTCCTTCTTGGAAATTCCTTGTAGGATAAATTCCATGAAGATTGGTAACTGGTACGGTTTCAGTTGTTCCAAATCTTGAGAAGTCTTCACCAAAATCAGTGCCTTCCATACTTTCTATTATATTTTTTCTAAATCTAGCAAGGCTCTTTAAATCGTTAACGTTTATGTCTTTGGTTCCTCGGACTGCTATGGCTTTAAGATTCTTTGATCCCATTACAGCTCCAAGACCTCCTCTTCCTGAAGCATTGTGTTTTTCGTTCATAATAGAGGCATATCTCACTAGGTTTCCACCGGCAGGCCCTATACAGGCAACCTTAACTTCTCTTTGATTTGCTCTTCTGATATCATTTTTTTCTTGTTTTTTGATTAAGTTTTCCGTTTTGAAAACTGTTTTACCCCAAAGATCATTAGCATTTTTAAATTGTACTTCTCCATTGCTTATGGAGATATATGTTTGATTTTCAGCTTTTCCTTCTATTATTACGTAGTCATAGCCTGTTTGTTTTAGTTCTGCACCGAACATTCCGCCAGAAGAAGATTTACAAATGGTATTGGATAGTGGGGACTTTGATAGAGTTACATGGCCTTTAGCTAGGGGCGTTAATGTACCGTTAAGAGGTCCTGTTGCAAAGAAAAGTTTATTTTCTGGGGATAAAGGATCTATTCCAGGATCTAATTCTTCATATAGAGTTTTTACACCTAGGGATTGTCCGCCCAGATACTTTCTTTGATCTTCTTTGCTGAAGTCTTCCTCAACCGCGTTTCTTTCTGTGAGGTTTATTCGGAGACCTTTCCCCATGTATCCATTTTCAGTCATTTGGAATAACCTACCTTAATAAACAATTATATATTTTGAATGTCAAATATTTAGATTATTTCTAAATTCTTTCTCCGTTTATTATTAATTGTCTTTTAAGTTTTGTATTGTCTTTTATCGATGCATGTGCAGGGCATACTTTTTCAACTTTTTCGACTAAGTCCTTTATAGTGCTTTTATCTTCGCTGGTCTCTATTTTTACTTGATATTTGATTTTTTTGAATCCGGATTCTATATCTCCTATATCAAGTATTCCTCTTTGATCTACGTACCCTCTAACGTCCATTTCAACGTTTTTTACGTCAAGATCTCTTAATGCAGCATATTTTACGTATTGGACCTGTTGGCAAAATGCAAAGCCTGATAAGAAGTATTCTAATGGTCTTGGAGCTTTATTACTTCCGCCACCCTCTTCAGGCTCATCTGAAAAAAATTCAAAACCCCGGGTTTCTGCTTTACTATGAAACCTTTCCATTACTTCAGTACTTATTCTGTTAACGTGAATAGCTTTTCCTTCGTCTTTAGATTCCTCGTAATGCTCCTTAATATCATCTTTAAATTCTTCAGTTAAACCAAGTTTTTTCTGAGAAGAATTATCTTCATCACTCATAATACCACACAAATATTATATAATTACTAATTTATATTAATTCGGTATACAAATTTGTTATGCAAAGATCTAAACTGTTTAACCATCAAAGAATAATAGAACCAATAAAAGAGTTCTAAACAGTTAGATTAAATCAACTTTAAGAAAATTTCCTCTAAATTGAGAAAAGAGAAAGAAAAAAATTATTAAATATCTTCTGGTAATATGTTATCCAGTATTAGGGATGTTATTGCTCCTACTGCCATTCCAGTTCCTAGAACAGAGTTTAACG
>CAYTEI010000104.1:0-1096 GCA_964436705.1 uncultured Thermococci archaeon | reverse complement strand
TCCTATTCCTAGAAGGAGTGATATACCTACAATCATGTAGTTCTTAGATATCGTCATATCCATTCTATTAATGTGCTGAGCTCCTACTCCTGCTATGGTAGCGAACATCACTATGTAAACTCCACCGATAACTGGTTCAGGTATTGTGGCTATTGTGACACCAACTTTTCTGATGATACCCATTATTAATAGGAATATTGCTCCTGTGGCCACTACGGCTCTACTTGCTACTCCGGTGAGTCCTACCAATCCTATGTTCTCAGTGTAGCTGGTTGTACCTACTCCACCTAAAATCCCTGATATAGTACTTCCAAGTCCTTCTGCTCCTATTCCCATCGTTAATTGCTTTTCATCTGGATCTTTACATCCTGCTGCGGTAGATATTGCGTGGTAGTCTCCTATTGATTCGATCATTGATGCTAGGTAACCGGCGAAAACTGCCAGTATGAAGCCTATTTTAAACTTTGGTATTCCCCATCTGAATGGTTTTGGGGCTACAAACCATGAGGCTTCACCGACTGAAGAGAAACTTACTGCAGCTGCGTCCGGAAAGATACCAACTTCAGCTCCTACTCCAGAGATTATCCAAGCTATTATAACTCCAGATATTACTGCGAATACTTTTGTTCTTTGGTTTAGGAAGGTGAGCATTAGTATTGCTAGGACTGTTATTATTGCTACAGGCCAATATGTATTCGCTGTGTTCATTGCGGTTCCGTATAGTGATAAACCAATTAGCATTATTGTTGGGGCAGTTACTCGGGGTGTGAATAGTTTTTTAACGTATTTCACTATTTGTCCATACCCGAGCCCTATCTCTATTAGGCCTCCACCGATTAAGCTTCCTGTAATATATTGCATGGCTACGGTTGCTCCTCCAGAGACTTGTCCTGCAATTGCTAAGAATGGTGCTATAAAGGAGAAGCTTGATCCTTGTACTATAGGGAGTTTACTTCCAAAGTATAATTGTATTAGAGTTGATATCCCCATAGCAAACATTACTGTACTTATGAATACTCCTTGTTGTTGGGTGGTCATCCCTATTTCTGATCCTATAATTATAGGGACTAAGGTGGTTGCTCCAAACAAGGTTAAG
>CAYTEI010000103.1:2852-4303 GCA_964436705.1 uncultured Thermococci archaeon | reverse complement strand
AAGAAATGGTAGACAAGATAAAACAAAGCGGAGCCAACGTCGTAATGTGCCAAAACGATATAGACGACCTAGCACAGCATTACCTAACTAAGGAAGGGATTCTTGGAATAGAAAATATTGGCAATAGTGACATGGAAAAACTCTCAAAAGCTATTGATGGATCAGTAAGCTCAAGTGTTGACGATCTCAGAGGGGAAGATCTTGGAAAAGCAGGAGAAGTAAGACAAGAAAAGATAGCTGGATCCAACATGACTTTCGTAGAAGACTGTAAAGATCCAAAAGCCGTATCAATACTAATAAGAGGCGGAACAGAACACGTTGTCGATGAAGTTAAAAGAAGTCTCGACGATTCAATCAAAGTAATGAAGAACGCAGTACAATCAAACAAGGTCCTACCAGGTGGAGGCGCACCAGAAATCGAACTATCATTAAAATTAAAAGACTACGCCAATGAGATCGGAGGAAAAGAACAACTCGCAATAGAAGCATTCGCCGAAGCAATGGAAGTCGTTCCAAGAACCTTAGCCGAATCAGCAGGAATGGACCAAATCGATACCATGGTAGAACTAAGAAACAAACACAGCAACAACGAAGCCGTAGGAGTCGCAGTGCAAGAACAAGAAACCAAAGACATGAAACAAGAAGGAGTACTAGAACCATTAGAAGTACCTAAACAAGCGGTAAAATCTGCATCAGACGCAGCAACAATGATTCTAAGAATAGATGATGTAGTTTCCAGCGAAAGCGAATCCTCAGGACCCGGAGGACCAGGTGGAGCACCCGGTGGAGCACCACCCATGTAAAACCTAATAATTAATTCCTTTTCTTCCAATTTTTTTACTTCATAAGTTCAAAATAGGATACTGTCTTAGCCCCTCAATTAACTAGAGTTTATATTTTCAATATCTTCTTTTCATGAAAAAAAATAATGTGATTGTTTCATATTTTCTTAGGGTTGGTTATTCTCAATAGTAATTTTATTAAGTTCTGTTTATATTAATCTGGTAATAAAAGTTAATTCATAATTAATTTCAGTTTATTCTACCGCTAATTCTATATTTTAAAACGGTGCTAAAATCCCGCTTATTTCGATCAGTTTTTCTTAATAACCGGTGTTGATCACTAACAAATTTTAATTTTAGAGGGTTCAAACCAGAAACTCACCACCTGAAACTCACAAATCAGAAACACTGACTTGAACATACCTACCATCTACCAAATCAGAACAATCTAGTAGGAAGAAAAATCCCGAAATCAAAATAGAAAACAATCTTATCACTGGGTCTTAGAAAAATACCAGATCTTCATCTAATAATCCTTGTTCCACACGCAAAACATAGGAAAAAATAGACTCTTACAGAAAGGACCTCTATTTTTGCTTGTCATTTTTATACTTCAGGTAACCACTGGCGAAAAAAAGAGCGGCTCCCCCGAAAAAGCCCAAACTCGGA
>CAYTEI010000103.1:0-2837 GCA_964436705.1 uncultured Thermococci archaeon | reverse complement strand
TTCCAATATATACAAATCCGAGAGTAGTGAATAAGAAACCGACTGATATGAGTCCAAGCCATTGATTAGACGATTCACCTTCTTCTAATTCTAAATCCATATTATTAACCTTATGTTTAAAATCTAATCCTGAACTTAAAACTGTATTGGAATCACCAAACCAATATTACACCAATCAGGAAAAAAGCAAATACAATCGCTTGACCAAGAATAGCCAAAATCCTATATCCACATAAAATACTTTATTTCGTAATTATAATCATAAAAACAATTAAAATCCTAAAATAATTTTCTAATTATAATTTTTTGTAAAATTGTTAGATTTATTATAGTTATTTAGTATCTAAAAGATTCGAGTTATGGTAGTTACTTATATTACTTCTTGTATGGTATCAAGTTTAACATGAATTAACAAAAAAAGAGTAACCAAAGTAACCGAAGTGACCAAAAATACTCCTCACCTGAATAGTTCTGCTGTACAACCATATATTACTTCCATAAAAACAAGAAATCCTGAATTCAAAATGTAAAGAACTAAATATGAGGATTCTTATATCTAACAATAAGTATGTCTATGAATAAACGGGAGATTGCAGATGATTTCGCTAAGTCTTTAGATGATCCTAATGTAGAAAAGATCATTCTATTCGGTTCTGTTGCTAAGGGAAATTCTACTAAGGAATCAGACATAGACTTACTAATTATATCAAATAATAAACATAAAACTAGGGACAAAGTAATGGATAAAGTTACAGAGTTTTTATTAGAAAATAATACTTACATTTCGGTTAAAGTTATTACGCCAAGAGAACTTGAAGAGCTTAAGAATACACACTTCATCTCAACGGTAAAAAACGAAGGTGTGAAGATTGGAAGATAAAGAAATTCTAATGAAAAGAGCATATGAAAAGCTAGAGGTTGCTAAAAATTTATTAAACGATGATTACTATTCTGATGCTGTGAGTAGAGCCTATTATGCAATGTTCTTTGCAGCCAGAGCACTGCTTTCTGAGAAGAATATTTTTCCTAAGACACATAAAGGAGTTATTTCTCAATTTTCTTTAAATTTTGTGAAAGAGGGAGATTTTGATAAAAATATTTTCAAAATCTTTACTAGAGCACAAGAGGTCAGAGAAGAAGCTGACTATGGATTATTTCCCGAAATAAATGACACAGAAGCTGAAAAGATTATAGATAAGGCTGAAAATTTCGTCAAAGAATGTGAGGAATTTAGTTAGATAACTAATCTAAAATCCAAAGTAAGGTACCGGATCATCCCATCTTTTTCTTAACAAGATTACAATCAAGAATTATTTTGAGTTTTTAATTTGAATCTTATTTTTGGAGAGTGGTTTGTCAGGGTATTTTCTCTATATTTTTACTAATTATTTTTTGTTAGTTGTTAACATGGGTTTGGTTGGAAAACTGATCGTTAGGTAGGCATTCACCAAGAATATCGAAGAATTGGATCTAGGGGATGATCTTAGAGAAATCGGTGGTAACCGGAGTGGTCGAGTTCATTTTGGGATAATCTGGGTTTATTGGTTTGGCCTTAATGTCTTGATTGTTTGGTAGAATTAAAATATAGGTTTTATTTTTCTAGTTCTGGTTTAATATTTGTTTTTATTTTGATCATGTGTTTTTTGTTGTTTTTATGAGGCTTTCATTGGTTTATTTTGTTTTTGGATTTTGGTCTCTCCTATGTTTTAATTAGGTTTTGTTACTAATTAACTTTTAATCTCTGTAAAAACTCAATGTTAAGCATCAAACCCAATAAGCCATTTTCAAAAAAACCATATTCCCAATTATTTAAGAGAAGAAAAAAATAAATACTACTAAATTCGAAAAAAAACTTTTCTGTTAATGTAACTATCCTTTTTTCACCTTATAATAATTCTATAATAGATTAAATAATACTAACATGTAATTATGAATTTACATAGTTTTGAACCTGTTCGATAGTTGGTTTAGAGGTTTTTTTGAAATTATCTTCAGTTTTAATAAGAGGCTATAATGACTATCGTTTTAGTTTGTTGGTGTTGGTAATGAAATATGGGTGATAATATAGTGATGAAATCAATTCGAAGGGAAGGAACTACAATAGCGACTCCCTAATTGCCAATTGTTTCGTTAGACTTCGTTATTAGTTAATTGATCTAAATCCACCACTTTCGATGGATGATGTTAGTGTAAACCTTTGACATTGACGTGAATAATATTGGAAGTGTAGTATATTTAGATGATTTTATCAGACCTCTTAAACCTTTATCTTTTTTTATTCCTCTTATTTTCTTAGCTTACTATAGTTTTCATAGGGCAAATATCACTTGGCAAAATAGGTAGAAAACTATATCTATATAGAACACCGATGTTAGCCAGTCAAGGTCCTAGATCTCTAGGTTACGTAGTATCAACGTCAACCTGTGAAATTTTTATCATTGAAAAGAACTTACTTAAAGTCAAAAACTCGTTTCATCACCTCTCAAAGCAATTTTAACATCTATAATCTCATGATAATCTGTCTCCTAAGCACGGAAATAATCAGTGAACTAGATGGCAAAAATTAATAATATAAATCCCCCATCAAAGCGTCATTTACCCCTTATTTTATTTCAAAAACCGTCAAAAATACGCTTACTGTTAAAAAACACTTTTTCATTTTCTTCCAAGGACTTAAAAAATCTAAAATCTTATGTATATATAAGTAATTACTCTGTTATTGTGTCTGAAGGTGTTTTTATTGGAAAGTCCGGAAAATAATGAAGTGAAAGTTCTCTTGGTTGATGATGATCCAGACAATTTAGAAAGAACCAAGGTATTTTTAGAAAAACAAAATG
>CAYTEI010000102.1:1740-4360 GCA_964436705.1 uncultured Thermococci archaeon | reverse complement strand
ACTTTGTAAGTGTTTTTCGCTGCTTCTAGTTTTGCGTATTTCGCTGTTTCTTTTGATACTCCTCCTATGTGTGGAGTCATTAGAAGTTTATTCGGGTCTATGTTGTGTAGTTCGTGGTTTTGAGGGAGTGGTTCTTGTTCGTATACGTCTAGAGCGGCTTTTGCTATTTGTTCTTGTTTTAGTGCTTTGATTAGGTGTTCTGTGTTTACTACTCCACCTCTTGATATGTTAATGAAGACTGAATCTTCCTTCATATTTTCAAATGTTTCTGAGTTGAACATGTACTTAGTTTCATCGTTTAGTGGTACTGCTGACACTAGAATATCTACTTCTTGGGTTAATTCTTCGAATTCGAGGAATTTAGTGTCAAATTTTTTCTCTATTTCTTTTTTTCTGCTTCGATTGTAGTAGTATTTGGTGGCTTGATAGGGATTCAATAGTTCTATTAGTCTTTTTCCAATGGCTCCCATTCCGACGATTCCAATTTTCTTTTCTTGAAGTAGGGTTAGGCCCCATGGATTGGACCATACTTCCTTTAGGTTGTTCCATTCTCCTTTTTTGATGTGGTTATTTCCGGGGTTGATTCCTCGGATTAGGCTGAGGATTAGGCCGATTGTTGTTTCGGCCACTCCTTCTGCTATGGGGCCGGAGACTTTGGTTACTTTAATATCTCGCTTATTAGCCTCATTAACATCTATGTGGTTGTAACCAGCAGTTCTAGTACTAATAACTTTAAGATCTTCACTAGAATCCATTATTTCCGCATCGATATCATTCATAAAATAACAGAACAATGCATCAACATCTTTTACTTTCTTCTTTAGCTCTTCCTTGGGGATGTCTCCATCGCCATCCCAATAATCAAACTCGAACTTATCAGATAAATAATCTTTTTCTCTTTCACCCAATTTAACTGTTGAAAAAAGTTTATACTTTTCTTCAGACACATAATCACCAACTAGATCTACAAATCTAAACTAATAATTCTTCCCCTGAAAGTAACTAATAAGGACGAGATGTTTATGATAACAAAATGAAAAAAATTATGAAAATTCAAGACCACCTAGAAATAGGTTAAGTATTCTCTTTATTCGCCTATTCTGGAGCTATAAATGCATAGATAACGTTAGTTTTTGGCGTGATGGAAAAGTGTTTTATTCTATCAAGATCTATTCCTTTGTCTTTAATTTTGTTCATGGAGGAGATTAGTTTTTTTGAGGTTTGATCATCTTTATAGAGTACTTCAAATTTCTTTCCATCAATAGTCATCTCATCTTTAATGAACTCTTTTTTGTTATCAACTCCAGATCCGAGTCTGTAGTATCCTTTTTCTATGATGTGGGATTCGCTTTCTATGTCCCTAAACAGTTCTAAGGTTAAGTATAGTTTATCATGTCTAGTAAGAAGCATTGATATTGGATAATGGAATATGCTATGCCTAGGTTTTAAGGTTAAAGTAGATTTAAATTTTTTGAGTCGAGAATCTTTGACATCATACTCTGATCTAAACCCAATATAACCCCCTAAATATGTATACTGTTTATCTTCAAGATCTAGAGAATTTTCCAATATCTTGATGTAATTCTGCATCATCCTAAGATTCTTCTTTCTCACCGCAAAGAATTGGATGGCTGCAACTCCACCAAGTATTACTAAAATGCCAACTATTTCCCCTGAACCCAAAAAATTTATTATAGAATCTATAATCCCCATTATTTACCTCCTATCCGCTTGATGTAAAAACTTGTCCGTTAGATTCGTCTATAATTTTATAAGATAAGTCAAATTGATTTCTGAGTACATCCTCAATATCTCTCACAAGACTATTGATCACAAGCCAACTTATCGGTCTACAAGATTTACAACTAGGTTCAGTCCCTTGAAAGTTAACGTAGACCTTAATAATATTATTATGTATTTTAACTCCCTTTAAGAGCCCTACTTCGGAAATACTAGAAAGAGTTTCAGGATCCTTAATCTTCTCTAAAGCTTCTAGGATCACTTCTTCGTCAACCATTTTTCATCCTCAATGTATTTAATGAACTCATCTATTTTATCCATTCCCATAGGTTCTTGGTCAAGTTTTGGAATTTTAGTGATAGGAAGATCAAATTTAGATTTAACTTTCTCTAATATCTCATCTTGAGAAGATTTACCCTCAAACTCGTTTACTATCAAACTTCTAAGAGTTATTTCAAAATCAGATAAAGTATCCATAGCTCTTTCAGTTTCAAATAAAGACAATTCATCCGGATTCATTACCACAACAATATTATTTCTATCACGATTTGTTATAAGATCCTTAACCTGTTCAACTTCCCTGCCATAATTTTTTAATTCCTTAGTAATATCATCATTATCTTCATCAGTAGGTAGCTCTATTTCCTCACCGTCAATAACGAAATTTCTTTTCTCATCCTTAACTTTTTCTATAGCCTTTCTTCGATTTAAGATTTTTTTTCTAAGTTCTAAAAGCTTTTTAGTCCAGGTTATAGAAACCTCTGGCAATGTGAGAACTCTAAGAGTTAGTCCTGTTGGAGGAGTATCAAAAACAATAACACCATGATCACTATTAGAAAGAATCCTTTCAATTGCCTCTAAGGTAGCGTATTCCTCTATA
>CAYTEI010000102.1:0-1730 GCA_964436705.1 uncultured Thermococci archaeon | reverse complement strand
GGTGAATGTTTTAAAGTATCCAAGTAATCAGTCAAATTAATAACATCAAGATATTTGTACATCGATTTAAGCTTTTGAGAAGATTCTTTCAGATATTTATCTTTTTCCTCTTCTAAGTCGATCTCTATTCCTTCCAAATTATCCTTAATTGTTTTAGGATCATTATCAAGTTCGACTTCAAATACATCTCCAATGTTATGAGCTGGATCCAATGAAACTATCAATGTATTATACTTCTTAGATAGCTGAAGAGCAGTGGCTGCTGCACATGTGGTCTTTCCTACTCCACCCTTCCCTACGAAAAAAAATGTCGACAAATCTGAACTTAATTTCAAATGATAATCCTCCCGTATTAATCTATGTCGAAGGTCCCCATCATTTCACCGAAAAGGTCATCCATCTCTTCGGATCTCCTACTCATAACCATCATCTCTCTTATCATGTAAGGCATTAGTCTTATTGAAAGATCGCTTGGTGGACTTGGTATACCAATATAAGAACCCATTAATAGTAAGGCGAAAATATTCTCTAATTCTTTTCTTTCAAATTCTATATATTCTACTGATTCCTCTCTCATTCCTTCTTCAAAGTCTTTTAAGAAATCATAAAGAAAAGAAAGGGAAGATTTAATATGTTTCAAGGAATCACCTAATATCATCGCCTGCTTTCTCTTCGGCTTCTGTTGTTTCTCCTTCATCTGGTTCTTCAGGTGTTCCCGATTCTTCAATTTCTGGTGCTTCTTCTATTGGTCCTTCACGTAGTGCTTTTATGAATTCGTACATCAGGACTATTGCAAGTAACGTTTCTATGGCTACTATTGCGTAAACTGGTGGGCTTGGTTGCACTACTACCATGAAGAAGATATATGCTGATAAAACTGTTATCCATAAGAATACTGCGGGAACTAGAACTAAGTACCGCATTTTTCCTGCTCTTAGTTTCTTAGCAACCCATATTCCAGATGTCATTAATGCTATAGCTGCTAGCATTTGATTAGCTCCTCCAAATGCAGGCCAGATAACTGACCATTGACCGGTAAATGCTAGGCCAATTCCGAGAGCCGCCGCAACAAAAGAACCGACATATCTATTGGTTATGGTATTGTAGGCATCTGAATCCCTGTCCATAACGTATCCGAATATCTCTGCCCAGGCAAACCTTGCCAGCCTATTCGTTGTATCTAATGTTGTGAGGGCAAATGCCGCTACGGCAAGACCGGCAAAAGTTGTACCAAGTTCTAATGGAATGTTTAGTGCATTCAAAGCTCCATATGCATAACTTCGAGCAAACAAACCAACTCTACCGAAAGTTGCGAACATTGCTGATGCGTAACTAGAGCCCATAACCTCGGCACTTCCATTTATAAGTGCCTGAGCATCTATCGCATTAGGAATCTGATCAACTACTTCACTAAACGCTCGCAATCCATAAGCTCCTATAGAAGTAATCACTATCGTTGAAAGGAATCCTTCGGTCAACATTCCACCATATCCAATCGTTAACCCATGTAACTCGTTGTCCAATTGCTTTGATGTAGTTCCAGATCCTACAATTGAGTGGAACCCGGACAGAGAACCACACGCAATGACTAACGGTACTACTGGCCAGAACGGAACACTCACTGCAGAACCAGACGTTGCTGCTGTACCAACCACTTTTGGACTGAATGACATGGATCCGGGGACTGTTATTCATTTGTTGACCAATAGGAATGACGCCCCGCCTACGGA
>CAYTEI010000101.1:2546-4391 GCA_964436705.1 uncultured Thermococci archaeon | reverse complement strand
CTTTTCTATGGTTTTTGTAGGTGTATATCGAATCTGGCTCCGCCTAGTTCTGAGTTTCTTATTTTTATTTCTCCGTTATAGAGTTCTGTTATTCTTTTAACTAGATGCATGCCTAGTCCGGAGCCTGGGCTTTCTTCTGTATGAAAACCTCTCTTGAAGATTTTTTCTTGGATTTTCTTTGATAATCCTTTTCCATTATCTTTAATTATGGTTTTAATATGTTTATCTTCTTTTTTTAAAGATATAAAGATTTTTGATCCATTAGAATGTTGGATGCAGTTTCCAATAACATTTGAGAACAATTCCTTTAATAATGAGCCGCCTAAAACGTCGATCTTTTCCTCATTAAATTCATAATTTATTTCAATCCCTTCTTCTCGACCTATCTTCCTTTTCTCCTCGATAACTTTCTTCAAGACTTTCGTTAAGTCAATCTCCTTTATCTCCTTTTCAGCTTTTTCAATCTCTCGTAATTCCTTCACCTTCTTAATCAATTCCAAACTTTCCTTAATTGAATTTTTAGACTTTTCAAGTTTGTTTTTTTGTTTTTCTGATAGTTCGGTATCCTCAAGGAGCTCTTGATATCCTTGGGCTATCTGAATATTATTTCTTAAGTCATGTCTAAGTAAAGAGTGGAGGAATTCTTCTTTCTCTTCGGTTTTCTTTTTCTCAGTTATATCCCTAATAACGGATAAACAAACATTTTCACCTTTATATTCAATTGGTGTGGCTACAACGTCAGTCCAATACTCTGTACCATCTTTCTTTTCCTTTTTCTGTGTAAAATCAAGAGATTTACCCTCTTTTAATTTTTTTCTTATTTCTTCAAACGAATCATTTTTAGGTCTCTCAAGTGCAAGATCATCTATTATATTCATATCTAAAAGTTCATCTTTAGAATATCCTGTTTGTTTGACAGCCTCATCATTAGCTTCAATGATTTCTCCATTGTTTTCTTTATTTATTTTGGTGATAATGATGGCATTTCCAAGGTTATTAAAGAATTTTCGGAACTTTTTTTCACTTTTTTTCAGCTTCTTCTCTTTTTCTTTCCGCTCTGTAATATCTCGACCTGAACATACAACGTATTGGACTTCTCCGTTTTCGATCTTAGGAGTTTTAGTTATTGAGAGTAGTCTTTTCTCACCTTTTTCATTTTGAATCCATTCTTCTGTTTTAATTGTTTCTTTTTTGTCGAATACTTCTTTATTTCCTTCTATACATATTTCGGCTTCTTCTTCCGTTCTGGTTACTTCATAAAGGTTCATGTCTTCAATTTCTTCTTTATCAAGATCGAGGAAGTCTGCATGAACTTGGTTGGCTTTTCCATAAGTCTCAGGATCCTTTAAATACCATACATGATCTTCCATATTTTCAAGAAGTAATTTTTGTTTCTCTTCTGTTTTTTTCCTGTCTGAAATGTCTTCACCTATTATCTGGGCACCTATTATGGAGCCATCTTTTTTTAAAGGCGAGATTATAGTTTTCATCCACACCTGCTTTCCCCACTTGGATTCGTAATTCATCTCAATTTTTTGAGTCTTCCCTATATCTAAACAGTCTCTTAAAGCATCAGAAAACCCATTTTCTTTCAAATTGGGGAAATCCAGCAAATTTATCTTCTTGGTTTTTTCCTTTCCTGGTGATCCTAAGATCTCTATCATTCGATCATTGACATAATCTATTTCTCCTTCTTCGTCACAGGTGAGTATTCCGATTGGAGATTCACTGGTGAGGGTTCTATATTTTTCTTTGCTCTTCTTAAGCTTATTCTTCGTCTTCTTACGCTCAGTTATATCTCTTGCAACTACTAATTCTCCCTTGAACTCCTCTTTCTCGAATAGT
>CAYTEI010000101.1:0-2484 GCA_964436705.1 uncultured Thermococci archaeon | reverse complement strand
CTATAAGTTCTTCATTTTTGTTGATAAATGCGGTTTCGTACTTGAAGGTCTCTCTATTCCCTTCCTCGATCCTCTTTTTACTTCTCTCAATAAGGGCTGGGATCTCATCTTTAGGGAGAAAATCTGTAATATCTTTATTCTTAACCTCCTCCTTTGTATAGCCAGAGAAATTGAGACCTGCTTGGTTTACGAACTCGATATTTCCATTTTTATCGTGTGTGATTATGATGTCTCCGGTGGTTTCCACTAATCTTCGGTATTTTTTCTCGCTCTTTTTCACTTCTTCTTCAGCTTTTCTATGTTCTGTTTCTTGTTTGATTGCTTGGGCTAGGACTCCGTATAGTGATCTTGGGTCTCCTCCTTTCTGCAGGTATCTGTCAGCGCCAAGGTTAAGAGCTTCTATTGCCACTTCTTCTCTTCCTTTTCCGGTGAACATGATGAATGTTATATCTTTATTTCTTTCTTCTCTAATTGTTTTTAGGAATTCTAATCCATTTATCTTTGGCATTTGATAGTCGGAGACGATGCAGTCATATTGATTGTTATTTAATAATTTTAGTGCTTTTTTTGGTGATGTTACTGTTTTTAATTGTATTGAATCGTTTTCTTTTTTTATAAATATCTCTGCTTGATCTAATAAATTTTTTTCATCATCTACCAATAGAACATCTATTTCTCGCCCATCCTGAGATGTACTGCTCACTCAAAACACCTTTAACAAATCAAAGGAATGAATAATTTCATGATTATTAATAACTAATAAACCAGCAAAATCTTTCCATAAGATAAAAGTTAATATTGAGGGTTAAATATTTTTCCACCCACCCATAAAAATCGATACAAATATCATAAAAAACCAATAAATAAGAAACACCATATTAATGGAGCCATCCTTTAACCAACTATAATAACAGTAATTAATTCAAAAAACGGGAAATTTTAATCTAATATACCTGTATAGGTTACTATTAAATTAGAAATCTCCAAGTATTGCTTTTGAATCCTGTCAACCCAATTTATTCGTTATGACCTTTCCTTTTGAATCTTGAAGGCTTTTTAAGGCCGGAGCAAAGATAGGTGGAGATAAAAGAGGGAACCGGACAGCCACTCTAGTAGTCAGAGGTAAGGTAAGAAATCGATATTGGAGTAAGATCCCGCAAGAACCCGATCAAAGAATTATAAAGAAAATTTTAAAAAAGGTTAAGAAGGTTCTATGGTTTCTAAGTTGGTTTTTAGATCTTTTGCCTACAACGTTCTTCTTTTAGTTTGTTTTCGTTTTTAATCTAAGATTCTGTAAGTTTTTATACAAAAGATTAAAATATGAAAAATCTTATCGTCTAATAGTGATTCTAATGGAATATAAGGGAATTGGGATAAGAGCTGTAGCTCAGATAATTGATGGCATAATAGGTTCTCTAATATTTTTGATAGTAGGTTTTATAGTTTCACCCATGTTCGGAGGTAGAACCTCAACAGGTTTCTCGCTCTCAGGCATGCCAGCTATTATAATGATGTTGATAGCTGGGCTTGCTGTTTTAGGTTACTTTATTGTATTGGAGGGGATGATCGGGCAAACCCTTGGGAAAAAACTTACTGGGATAAAGGTAATGAAGGAGAATGGACGTCCCTGCGACTTAGGAACTGCACTAATAAGAAATATTTTAAGGATAATTGATGGTCTATTTTTCTATATTGTTGGTGCTATCTTTATAGCGCGCTCGGATAAGAAACAAAGACTTGGGGATAAAGTAGCGAGAACCGTAGTCGTTAAAAAATAAATAAGGAAAATTTTTTGTATACTTTGTTTTTCTTCTATTTTAAGATTTGACGGTTCTAAGATTATTTATATTTTTTAGGGTTTTTTTAAGGTTATATCGAATTTTGTTCCGCCTAATTCTGAATTTCTTATTTTTATTTTGGCTTTGTTGTTTTTTGCTATTTCTTTGATTAGGTAGTATCTGAATCCTCCTGTGCCTGTGGTTTTTCCTGTGTAAAGCATAGTGCTGTCTTGTTTAATTTTTTCTGGTAGTTGGTTTCCATCGTCCTCCCATTGAATTAGTACGGTTTCTTTTCTTTCTTTAAGTTTAATGTTAATTTGTTCACATTCCGGTATTCTTTCTTTAATCAGGTTATTGAAGAGATCTTTTAGGGAAAGATCTCCTTTCACGGTAATTGGTTCTTCATTTGAGATCGTTTCCGTTTTAAGATTTTTTTCAGTGCTTAATTCGTTGTGGTCCTCTATTACTTTACTTATCAGTTTTTTTATGTTTATTTGTTTTTTATCTTTGTTTTCGGAGTCTTCTAGCTTTCTTACTTGTTCGATTATATCTATGGATTCTTCTAGGCTTTCAATAGATTTTTCGAGTTTTAGATTTTCTTCTTTTGAGGGATCTTCTTCTCTTAGAAGTTGAAGGTTTCCAATTGCCAATCGAGTTTTAGTCATTAGGTCTTGTCTAAGGAGTGAGTTTAAAGACTTTCTTTTTC
>CAYTEI010000100.1:0-4414 GCA_964436705.1 uncultured Thermococci archaeon | reverse complement strand
TGTTAAAGATTTTTAAGATGGTATGAATTGTTTTATGTAGAAAAAAGATGCTAAGTTTTTATTGGAGGTGATTAAAAGTAAAGATGTACCTATTTAAAATGAAGAAACCGATCTCAATTTAGGAGAAAATGGTCCAGGAAAGCAAGAAACATCAATAACCTGGTCAGGAAAAAGAATAGCCAATATGAGGAAAGTTGGTGGAGATAAGACAATAAATGTCTTAGTGGAAGATAATACTGGTGAAGCAAGGGTTTGTCTTTGGGGAGATAATACTGATTACGCTTCTGATTTAGACATAGGAGATATAGTAGAGATCGAAAATTGTCATACTAAAGAGGGATTTGATGAAAAACTTGAGATCCAGTTAAATGATGAAGGATCTCTTAAAATTCTTGAAAAAAGGTTCGATCAAAATATAAAGAAATTAAATAATTTAAGTATAGGTGAAGAAGGATTAGATATTTTTGCAGAGGTATTTGGAAAATCTAATGTCCGAGATTTTGAATCTAATGGAAAACAAAAAAGGGTATTGAATTTAGTATTAAGAGATGAGACAAATTTAGTTCCTGCGTCTCTTTGGAATCACCACGTGGATGTGGCTAATGATATTACTACCGGCGATTTCATTATACTTGAAAATGCGAAAGTCAAAGAGGGATACTCTTCTCCACTCGAAGTTACTTTACCTTGGGATTCAAGATTAATAAAAAATCCAACTAATGAGTCGATTAAGGAAAAGCTCTATGAAGAAGAACCGATAAAGTTAACGAATTTGAGTGGAAAGGAAACCGTATGGGTTAAAGCAGAAGTAGTGAAGACTGATAGTGTAAATACGTTTTCGAGGAAGGATGGTACCGAGGGAATGGTGCGACCGATCAGAATTATGGATGATGAAAGAACTGTAAAAGTCTCGCTGTGGGATAAACATGCAACGGAAGATTATGATGAAGGAGAGATGATCTTCATTCAGAATGCTCAGGTTAAAGAGAGTTATAATGGTGTTGAGTTGAGTGTTGGATGGAAAGCTCGCGTGAAGAGATTATAGTTTTCGGATTTTTAAACAATTTTTTCGGAAGTTTCGGAAATAACCCTCAAACACCTATATACTTGGATGATTCTTTTTTCCATGGTGTCCTCATGAGATCTAATAATTCGGACAGGAAAATTTGTTTCATGGTTAAGGAACTAGATGGGGAAGCTGTCTTAGAAGAGTTTTTTAGAGAAAGAGAAAAGAATTTAGAAAAAATTAATTAGTTATTTGTATCTAAAACACATTTTTCCTGTCTTATTAAATGTTTAAGGATAATAAGAATAATAAATTACAATTTAATTGTTAATTAGAGATTTAGTTAATGGATTAGAGTTAATGTAAAATATTCAGAAAAAACCTATTTATGGATCGTGACAATTTAAGGATGGGGAGAATATGTCAGAAGAAAAAGAAAAACTAGAAGATTTACCTGGTGTGGGGCCGGCCACAGCAGAATCACTAATGGACGGGGGATTTGAAGATCTTGAATCCCTTGCAGCAGCATCACCATCAGAATTAAAGCAAATAGATTCAGTTAGTGAATCTAAAGCGAGTGATTTAATTCAAGCTGCTCGAGAAAAAGCTGATATGGCTGGTTTCAAAACTGGAGAAGAGATACTTGAAGAAAGACAAAAAATAAAACAGATAACCACCGGGAGTAGTGAATTTGATGAATTACTCGGAGGTGGAGTGGAAACACAAGCGATAATGGAAGCATATGGGCCTTATGGATCGGGAAAAACCCAGTTAGCACATCATCTAGCCGTAAGTGTTCAAGAATCAGAAGAAAATGGAGGGATGGATGCAAAGGCAATTTATATTGATACTGAAAACACATTCAGACCTGAAAGAATTGAACAAATAGCAGAGGGGAAAGATCTTGATACTAATGAGATACTTGATGATATTCACGTAGCTAGAGCATTTAATTCAGATCATCAAATGGTCTTAGCTGAAAAAGCTGAAGAGCTTTCGAAGAATGATAATATAGGGTTATTGATTGTTGATTCTTTAATGGCTCACTTTAGAGCTGAATTTGTTGGTAGAGGGGCACTAGCTGAACGACAACAAAAATTAAATAGGCACTTAAGTGCAATTCATCGCGTTGCAAATCTTCAAAATGTAGCTGTTTATGTTACCAATCAGGTACAGTCTGATCCAGATTCTTTCTTTGGGAATCCTACAAAACCAATTGGTGGACACATCGTAGGACATTCAGCTACCTACAGAATTTATTTAAGAAGAGGTAAAAAAGGTAAAAGAATTGCAAGACTAGTAGATTCTCCAAGCCTTCCTGAAGGAGAAGCAGCTTTCAATATTACAAAGGAAGGAATCAATGACTAATCAGGGATCTCAATGAATAATAATGATTTTACTAATTCTCATTTCATTACAGATATGGATGGAGTAATCTACAGAGATAATGATCCTCTTCCAGGCTCCATTGACTTGGTCAACTACCTTAAGAATAACCATGAGATAACCTTTCTTACTAATAATTCAACTAAAACACCATCACAATACGTTAAAAAGCTAAATAGAATAGATATAGAAGTGTTTGAAGACCAAATCATGACTTCGGGCAAGGCAACTGCCCTTTACCTTAAAGATGAAATAGAAGATGTAGAGGAAAGCTTTGTGATTGGTGGTTCTGGCCTCATATCTATGATTAAAGATATTGGTTGGGACGTCGTTTCCGTTAATGGAATGAAAGATCGCTGGGAAGAAATTAATACCGTTGTGATGGGCTGGGATCAGGATTTCAATTTTGAGAAGATGAAATACGCCACTTTAGCTGTAAGAAATGGAGCGAGATTTATTGCTACAAACCCAGATACAACTTATCCATCTAATGAAGGAATTATACCAGGAGCAGGAGCACTAATATCCTCCGTAGAAACAGCTTCTGAAACGGAACCAAAAGTTATAGGCAAACCAAACTCTTTAATGTTCAAGGAGATGACTATTGATAAAGATAAAGATATCTACATGGTTGGAGATAGATTAGATACTGATATAGAATTCGGTAAAAATATAGGTGCAAAAACAGTATTAGTACTTACAGGTATCAATAATAAGGAAGATCTAAAAAACATACCAAAGGGTCAGTTACCTGATCATGTATTCAAAGATGCCGAAGAACTATTAAAAGCAATAAAATCAAATAAAATATAATAATTTCTTATTTACCCTCATAGAGGGCCTATTCTTTTTTAATGCATCTATTATTTTCTAATAAATGATAAAAATTAATGTAAATCTAGCTAGACTATTTAATTAATTCAATTAATAAAAAATCATTAATTAAAAATTATTGTAAATCAATTATTTTTCCAAAGACTTTATTACTTCTTCATGAACCTGATAAGAATCACTGGAAAACAACACGAATCTAACAAGATCAATACCTGATCCTTCATCAAGATAATCTATAACAGTTCTAAGAGCTATCTCAGCGGCATCTTTAACTGGATAACCAAAGGCACCAGTACTGAGAGCAGGGAAAGAAATACTTTTTAAATCATGTTCCTCCATAAGTTTTAGACTTTCATTGTAGGAGGATCTTAGAAGCTTTGGATCTTCATCGGAGCCATCGTAAACAGGTCCAACTGTATGAATCACGTGATCTGCGGGAAGATCGTATCCTTTAGTGATCTTAGCCTCTCCAGTTCTACAACCATTAAGTTTTTTACATTCCTCCCAAAGCTCTGGGCCTGCAGCTCTATGAATAGCTCCGGCAACCCCTCCTCCTGGAGCAAGTCTTTTATTAGCAGCATTAACAACAGCATCAGTACCTTGATTAGTAATATCGTCCTGAATCAATTCTAGTTTTGAACCTTCTAACATTAAAGTGTACATTTCCATCACATTAGTTATAAGGATGTAACAATATAAAATAATTATCCATATTTTATACCTTATTACTTTATAGATTTAAAATTTTAGATTTAGATATCTGGATCTTTGGGTTTGGATCTCAGGAGATAAAATCTTTTTTAGTACACTTTTATTATTGTTCATTCTATTTTAGGTATTGAATTTTTTATTTAATTATATCTAAGTTGTAGAGTGTTTGTTCCGATAGATCTGAGGGGGTCGAAATTATTTTATTGGATAACTATATTATTTTTATTTAGAGGGGTTGTGATGAGAGAAACTATCGAAGAATTCAAAGACGAGATTGAACATGTTAAAAAAGCTGATAAGTATTTAAAGATTAGTGATTATCTTAAATTAAACGAACCTATTTTTTTTAAGAATGTTGAAGGTTATAAGGCTTTAGGGAATTTATGGGCATCTAAAGAAAGAATTTCTAAGTACTTGAATATAAATAAGGATAAAATTCCAGAATTCATAATAGAAGCTCAGGAGAGAAAAGAAGAA
>CAYTEI010000099.1:0-4452 GCA_964436705.1 uncultured Thermococci archaeon | reverse complement strand
CGATGGCAGGATACCCCGAATGGAGCACCACCAGCATGGTCCAACTTCTTATCACCCGAGGACAAGGCCTCTCATCAGGTTAAAGAGAGCCCTGATGACAAATCTAGCCAATCAGTTATTACTACTTTATCCTATAATTATCAATACGATGGGGATCTTCCACCTAAGGACATTATGGTCTACTTAAAGGGAGAATACGAATCTGAAAAACACCCAGAAATGATTGTTGATTTAATCAGGCCCGATGGGAAAAAGCTCCGGCTTGTATCTCAGACAATTCGGGGGAAAGAATCTAACGGGAAGTACACTTTTTCTTTTGATCGAAGTAGAGCTACGGTTTTAGGTGGGAATCAGGAGAGACAAAAAGTATACAGATTTGCTCGACAATATGAGGAAGGAGATTTACCGGGCGCCAGCGAAATAGAAGTATCAAAGACGATGTTTTCAAAGGCCCAAGATGGCATATTAACTAATTCGGAACCTTTAAATGGCGAATATGAGGTTAAGATTTCAGTGATCGGTGAAAATACGGATGTTGAAGATTCTAGAGTAGTTTATAAAGGTCGAGTATATGGATTGATGGGTACAGATGACAATGGACGTGATATTTCTCTTGGATGGGTATGGGGGGCTAGATATGGACTCATACTTGGTCTAGCAGTTGCAACAGGTACAGTGGTTATTGGATTATTCTTTGGAATGACGAGTGCATACTATGGCGGATGGGTAGATGAAGTAATGCAAAGATTGAATGAAATTGCAATGGGAATACCAACGTTACCCATTCTTGTAATAATAGCTGTATCTTGGAAACAGAGTATATGGGCTGTGATACTCGTAATGATGCTCCTTTACTGGCGAGGAATAGCTAAAGTCATAAGGTCTAGAGGTCTTCAAATTAGGCAGAATACATATGTAGAGGCTGCCGAAGCATTGGGAGCAAGTGGTGGAGGAATAATTCGATCCCATATGATCCCTCAAATGCTACCTTATGCATTTGCAGAAGGGGCT
Organism: uncultured Thermococci archaeon; assembly: GCA_964436705.1. GTDB lineage: Archaea > Methanobacteriota_B > Thermococci > Thermococcales > CAYNOZ01 > CAYNOZ01. The sequence continues at coordinate 3,441 of CAYTEI010000099.1, read as the reverse complement.
TTGATGATCCCAATAGCAATTATTGCCGCTGCTGGCCTGAATGTTCTAGGATTAGGTGATCCGAATATTGTTACTTGGGGAAAGATGTTGAGCCAAGCTAATAGTGCAGGTGCAACCATCAGAGGTATGTGGTGGTGGGTTCTATTACCTGGTTTAGGTATTACTTTACTTGGATTTGCGTTTATCTCGGCTGGTATGGCTGTTGAGAGAGTTGTTAATCCTAAGATGAAACAGGAGTAATAATGAAGGAGGGGTAAAATATGACTAATCCGATATTGGATGTAAAGGATCTTACTACTCATTATTTTACGAGTAAAGGTGAAGTTCAAGCGCTTGATGACGTTAGTTTTCAACTTGAGAAAGGTGAATCACTAGGGGTTGCTGGTGAGAGTGGGTGTGGTAAGAGTACGATGGCCTTCTCTCTAATCAATCAAGTTCAGCCTCCTGGAAGAATAGTAGGAGGTAATATAGATATTGATGGTATTGATGTATCTAAGCTTTCTGAAACAGAAACTAGAAATAAGGTAAGATGGAATCGAATTTCAATGGTTTTTCAAGGAGCTATGGATATTTTAACTCCAGTTTATACCGTTGGGCAACAGATGAGAGAACCCCTAAAGTATCATCAAGATGTCACAGGAAAAGAAGCTAAGGAAAAATGTGCTGAATATTTAGATTGGGTTGGTCTGGACTCCGGAATTTTCGATAGGTATCCACATGAGCTTAGTGGAGGACAGAAACAAAGAGTTATTATAGCTATGGCTCTACTCTTAGAACCTGATGTCTTAATTGCGGATGAACCAACCACATCACTGGACGTTGTCGTGGAAGCTCAGATAATGAATCTCCTTAAGAGACTCAAGGAGGAATCGGGAATTTCAATGATATTCATAACTCACGATCTTAGTATCTTATCGGAGGTTTCTGATAAGCTAGCAATCATGTATGCTGGAAAACTAGCTGAGCTTGGAAGTTCTAGACGTATTTATAATAATCCAAAGCATCCTTATACAGAGAAGTTATTGGCATCAATTCCTAGATTACATAAGGATATTGATAGATTAGAGAGAATTCCTGGAGCACCTCCCAACTTGGTAAATCCGCCATCCGGTTGTAGATTTCATCCGAGATGTCCTTACGCTAAAAAAATATGTCAAAGGAAAGAACCGGAGATAAGAGAGGTAGAAGGTCGAAAGGTCTCCTGTCATTTTGCGGGAGAGGCAACTTAAGAGGTGTAAGTAATGAAAGCAGTATTAAAAGCAGAAGATCTTAAGAAGTATTATGAAGTTAATCAATCTTTTACTGATAGAATAATGCGTAGAGATCAGAAATCCGTAAAGGCAGTGGATGGAGTTAATTTTGAAATACCAAGAAAAAATGCTATGGCGGTCGTTGGTGAATCTGGGTGTGGTAAGACAACTCTTGGCAAAGTAGTCATGAGGCTTTTGAACGCCACCAATGGTAAATTAGTTATGGAAGGCAAAGATATGACGAATATTAATGGATCAAGTGAATTAAAGGCTTATCGTCGAACTACTCAAATGATCTTTCAAGACCCATTCTCCTCTATGGATCCTAGGTTTACAGTATTTAATACTCTTAATGAACCTATGAAGATTCATGATGTCGGTGGAGACTATGAAGAGAGGAAAGAGATTATTAAAGATGCCTTGGAGGAAGTGAGATTATCCCCAGCTGAAGAATTCATAGACAGATATCCCCACATGCTATCAGGAGGACAGAAACAAAGAGTAGCTATAGCTAGGGCTCTGATCCTAAATCCAGACTTTATTGTAGCCGATGAACCTACATCTATGTTGGATGTATCAGTAAGAGCAGAACTCTTAAACCTTATGAAAGACCTAATGGACGAAGAGGATCTGACTTATCTATATATTACTCACGACATATCTACTTCCAGATTCTTTTCTGACAGTATAGCAGTGATGTATCTAGGTAAATTCGTTGAAAAAGGTGAAGTAGAGAAAGTTCTCGACAATCCACTACATCCATACTCTCAGGCTCTACTCAAAGCTGTTCCCGAGCCTAATCCAGAAATGATCGATGAATTCAAAGAACTTCCAATAAAAGGCGAAGTACCAGACGCTACAAATATCCCATCAGGATGCAGATTCCATCCAAGATGCCCATACGCCCAGAAGATATGTAAGGAAGAGGAACCGGAACTTGAGCAGGTGGAGGGGAGAGAAGTTGCTTGCCATTTTGCAGGACAAGTTCCATAATTAATGATCTATTTTTTATTCTCATAATTTTAGGAGAAAAGCATGCCAGATAATTTACCAGGAATAATAGAGACTCTTACAGGAAATAGAAAAATGGTATTTGGTATAATTTCTCTTGCCTTAGCTTTTTTGCTGGCACTTACCGCGGTTTATATGCAAACAAGTACCTATTCTAAGGAAGGAGTTTTGAGCTCAGATAAATCAAAAATGATTGAAAAACCAAGTATAAATTCTCAAGGAGAAATACATTTAAATCACACCAGAGTAGCTTCTGACTCTGAATCAGTTGAGGTTGTTCTTTTGGGTGGTGATAAGCAAGTTTTGAATTCAGTTTCATTAGATCCAGGTCAAAGTGTTATCTTAGAAATAAATTCCGAAACTGATTACTTTAGAAAGGGGACTGATTTAGGTAAGATAAGTTATAAGTATTCCATAACGTATTCATATCAGCCTTATAGAGTGTTATCAATTCCGGCGGCTATTTTAACTGTTATTGGAGTTGTTTCAATTTATAGAGGATTTGATCAGTTTGTAACAGGATTCGCGGAGAGTAAGAGAGAAGAGTCTGAGGGCAAAGAAGAATCTGATGATGAAGAAGTGGGAGTAGATTTCATGGGTATTGGGAAACATAGAGAAGATGATGAGAAGTGATTTGTGATGAAGGTTTTTTTTAGTCATCCTACGGTGACTTTTAGAACTGATACCGAAGAAACTTGTATATCCATGATAAATGATGCTTTTAATCCCGATGAAATTTTTAATCCTTCTAATTATGGATTGAAAGATGATCTTAGATCTATAATTCATGAAGCTGATGTAGTGGTGGGGATGGCGATTTTAAATAAATATACTTTTTTAGTTTGGAATGAAATGAAGGAAGGTAAGGCGCATGGGTCGGATCTGTATACTATAAGGGTTAAGAATAAGGAGAGGATTAGTAAGATCGAGGAGGGGATGCCAGAAGAAATTCTGGAACTTCCTAAAGATGAATCGAAACAGTTCACCCAGGAATTAATGAAGGAAAGTAGAGAGTCTTTGATGACGTTGCTTTTTGGTAATTGGGGTAGTAAAAGCCGTTTCTAGTTGCTATTTTATGTGATATATTTTTTTCTTTGTTAAGTTCGGTTGTCTTGAATTGGTTATTTCTTGATTTTATGTTTATTAGGTATTTTTTTGGGTTTATTTATGGTGTTTTGGA
>CAYTEI010000098.1:3862-4496 GCA_964436705.1 uncultured Thermococci archaeon | reverse complement strand
TAGAAGGTTTCTTCTGGCAGTACAACTACTACTGGTCCTAGGCTGCATGGCCCCATACATCCAGTTTTTTTAACTACTTTTCTAACAGGGTATTCGTCTTCCAGACCTGCGTCTCTTAGGGCTAACTTAATTTCTTCTTCTATTTCTTCTGCTCCTGAGGAGAGGCATCCCGTTCCTGCACATACTAATATTTTTCTTTGTTCTTGGTTCATTGGGATCTCCTCAGTATTGATCGAGAACTTCTTCTACATCGTCTTTTGTTAGGTTTCCGTGGACGTCATCGTCTATCATGACTACTGGGGCTTCGCTGCAGCATCCTACGCATCTTCTTGTGGTTAGGGTGAATTTGTTGTCTCTGGTTGTTTCTCCGTCTTCTACTCCTAGTTCTTCTTTGAGTTCTTTGAGTACTTCTTCTCCTCCTTTTGCGTAGCATGCTGTTCCTCTGCATACTCCTATTGTATGATCTCCTTTTGGTTTGGTTGAGAAGAATGAGTAGAATGAGACTACGCCGTGGACTTTGCTGACTGGTATGTTTAGTCTTTCGGCTATGTATTCTTGAACTTCTGAGGATAGAAATCCTGCTTTATTTTGTACTTCGTGTAGGACTGGGATCAAGATGCCTGTTTTGTTTTCG
>CAYTEI010000098.1:2408-3852 GCA_964436705.1 uncultured Thermococci archaeon | reverse complement strand
AGTTCTGGGAATCCATGTTTTCCTTTATCTATTTTTTTTTCTTGGGATCGGGTTTGGGTTCTATCTGCACACATAATTTTCCTTCCTCCGGTAGATGATTAATATTTTTGTTAGCTAATTAACTAATACTGTTAACATCTAATATTATCCATTATTGGTTATATATATTATTGTTTACTACTTTCAAATAATCATCTATTGGTGATCAGTGTTAATTTAGGGCTAAAAAATTTCACAAATCGGTGACGGATTCGATCCCTGGATCTAAGACAAAATAAGATTAACTAGCTACAATTGAATTAAGATCTATTCTTCATTGATTTGACCTGTATGTATAGATCGTGTAGGTTAGGTGTCAGTTCTTTTCAGGAATACCTTTGTTTTTTTGAATTTTCTGTATGAAAGTCTTGTGATCATTATTTAGTTTTAGTTCTAGTTGTTTGTTTAGTTTTCAGGTTCTTTCTTTGGATGTATGCATAGGTTTTTAAGTTCTTGTGGTGCACTACGTATGGAAGTGTTACAATTCCAGAAGAATTAGATGAAACTGATCGTAAAATTATTTACCATGTATGTAGCGGAACCCACTCCTACTCCGAACTAGCAGACCTAGCAGGAGTAAGCAGAAACACCGTATACAGAAGAATAAACAAACTAGAAGAAAACGGAATGATCAAAAAAAGAGTCATGGCAGTCCCCGACTTTGAAAGCATAGGATTCAGCTCCATAATCATAGGGATCAACGTAGGTCTCGGGGACATGGAGAGAACCGTAAGATTCCTGAAAAGACAAAAACGAATTAAATTCCTATGGAAAACCTACGGCAAATACGAAGTAGTCGCACTCCTCATGTGCAAAAAAGATGACGTCGGAAACTGCATAAACAACCTAAAAGGATTCCTAGAAGAACTAGACGTAGACATAAAAGAATTCGACGCATCACCAAGCATGTCATGGGAAAAAGTAGACTTCACACCATTCGAAGTAGAAAACACAGAAAAAGAAGACGAAGAGAACCAAGCCGAAAACCAAGTATAAATCTCAACCTAATAGTATATGATCTTAATTGAATGATAAATCTAATAAATACCCCAGTCAATGAATCTTTTAGGATTAATTTGGTGATTATTTTTGAATGACTCAGACATAACCCAAAGAGAAGAAACAAAGGAACTCCCCGATCTCGACATGGACGTAAAGTCAAGACTATACTTTGAGATCCAAGGAAATAAGGAATTAGATGTTGAGAAAGCCATGGATAAGCAGATGCAGGAACTTGAGAAGAACTTTGATGTAGTTGAGAGTAGTGTTGAGGACTTGATTAGGGTTGAACCTGATTCTAATGAGAACCCATTAGAGAAGGGTAGCAGTCTCGATGAGGAGGATATGTTTTCGATTAATTCTGAGGCTGTCGTTCGGTGTAGTCTTGGTGAGTTAGTGGGTGTTA
>CAYTEI010000098.1:0-2398 GCA_964436705.1 uncultured Thermococci archaeon | reverse complement strand
TATACGCCTTCTATGGTTGAGATTGAGTCTCCTGGTAGTTTTGATTTTAGTTCTAAGGAGTTGCTCTCTCTGTTTGGAAAGGTTTCTAACATTTTAAGCAGGATGACTGAGGAGTTTGGACCCGTGATTGACCTTCCTGATCTTGATGTTGACGTTCCGACAGAACAGGATCTAGGTCAAGTCGAGATCTATGACTTGGTGCAGGACGGAAATGTGTATTTCCGCATGGTTACGGAAGCCTATGGTGATGATCAAGAAAGCGTAGTAGAACGTGTTCTTAAGTATTTATCCGCTCATGGTACGCGTGTAACTGATTGTGTTGTTAGAAATGATAGTGATTCTAGGTTTGAGGGTCAGATTGCTGTTGAAGGGTTGTCTAGGTTTGAGAATTTGTTTATTTTGAATGCTGAGTTTGTTCCTACGGCTTTCTCTGTGATAGAGCCTGATAATAAGATTTTAAAGGCTAGCGAGATGCAAAATGTCTTAACCGATTTAGCCGGTATATCATTCGAGTTAACGCATCGCCATATATTCCAAGAAAAAGTTACAAACGAATAATTTAGATAATGAATGATTTTCTTGTTTTCTTTTTTTTACTGGAATTGTTTGGAATGGTTTGGAAACGTTTGGCTTGGTTTGTGCTGTTCTTTGGTTTCGGTATTGGGGGATCATAAGGTTTATAAATGGGTTTCTATTATGTTATTGTTGGAGGTAAATTAATATGAATTTGAAAAAGATTGGTGCCATTGCCGCTGGAACCGCTATGGTTGGAGCCACACTAGCAGGTGGAGCAGCAGCAACTAGCCACACATACACAGACTCAGACGGAGACACAATACCAGAAAGCTTCTTCGTCGAAGACGGACAACTCAACTCAAAAATAGTCGTAGGATCAGAAGCAGCACCCGCTGACGTAAAAGCAGCAGCAGACATAGGACTAGCACTCGGAAACAAACTATACACAGAAGAATCCATAAGCCCAGACATGGACGTAACAATAAAAGAAGACACAACTCCAGAACCAGAAAAACTATGGGTATACGACAACTATTACGAAGACACAGGAGAAATGCTCAATGGAGGAACAGATTATGAACAGGAAGACCTTAACTCTCATTGGTTCACCGATAAAGCAGACGTATTCGAAGATTCAGCCGAATACACTGTAACTTACAATAATGTTAATGAAGACGCGGTGAATATAACAGTAGAAGATGTAAATTCCAAAACCGCTGAACTAGGATTCACAACAAGCGATGATTACAAAGTTACAACCGTAAATGGGGAGAAGGGATTAGGAAGTGCTTTCTTTGTCGCCAATGAAATGAGAAGTTTCCCAGTATTGGATGAAAATGATGATCTCGTAGACTTCATTGATATAGAGTTAGAAAATAGATGGTCTCCAAAGCCTGGAGCCAATGATTACGGAACAGAATCTAGTCCTTTCACAGCTGATTTCGACAATTCGTGGGTAAAAGGTACTGAAGGAGTCAGCACCCCAGATTATGCACTTGAAGGAGGTAAAGTCTGGGCAGACACACAAGACGATGATGATGAAATAGAAGCATACGATAGCAATCCTGACTATACATTGAGTTTTGAGGAGATAGACGTAGTTGATGATGACGTTGGGGACGATGACTCTAACTACGTTCCAGAATCCGCAAACGTAGTTGTAGAACCTGGAACGCTAACATTCGACTTCACATGGGGCGAATCTACACCCTCCGACGATACTATTTCAGGATTCGAAGCTGATGAACCAACAGACTATGAAAATGATGGATTAGTCGTAGATGAAAGCTTTAAGTTACTTGGAGAGAAATACACAGTAATCAATATAGAAGATGAAGGAGTAACCCTTGGTATTGAAGTTGGTAAAGATTGGGGAGCAACTGGAGAAGTACTAACCTTTGGAGACTACGAAGTAGAAATAATCGATGTTAGCACACAACAAAACAAAGTCCTATTAGAGATAACAAACCCAGACGGAGATTCAGTAACAAGCACCGTTTACACAGAACGCGATCAGGATAATAATATAGGTAGACCAGACACCTACATTGAACCATGGGGCGGAATTAGATTAATCGGACTTGATGCATTTACAGGAGTAGGTGGACACAACCAAGCAGAACTAAAACTACTAACCGACGTAGAAAAAGACTTAGGACCCGACACTGAAAACGATTGGCCTAAAGATGACTGGGATACCACATTCTCCACAACGTATCCGGTACAGAAAGATTTCATGGATAATCCAGGAAAGGCCCTTGAAAGTATTACACTAAATTATCAAGGAAACGAAGAAGAAGGAAACTCAATTGAGGTACTGGACTACTTCACGGTCTCATATGAATCAGACAAGACCACGCAAGACTACAATAACGATGCTAAC
>CAYTEI010000097.1:0-4535 GCA_964436705.1 uncultured Thermococci archaeon | reverse complement strand
ACCTACCACACTTCACAACATGCCTATTAAAGAACGCAGATTACTTAATATCAGAGAACAGAGAATTCCTGAAAAGATCCAAAGGATACAACTTCAAGTGTATCACACCACAACAATATCTAGAAAAATAATGAAACCTTCTAATAATACATAACTTATCATTAATCCACTTCTAAAAAAATAAATAAAGAATACCTGGTCAATAGTTCAAAAGAGAATAACTCACAGATAAGTAGTGAGTGTGAAAGAAAAGATCGATATAGATCTCATTATTCTTATTACATGAGTTGTATGTGAGCTTGGTAAGAGGTTCTTAGGAATAGTTTTCGTGGTTTTTGCTGTTTTTTGTTTTCGTCATAGGTTTTTTATGTATGTGGGTATGTGTATACATGGTGATTGTGTGGGTTCCAAGAATATAAGCCTAAAAGATTCAACCTATGAGAAATTATCAATGTTAAAAGAAGAAGATGAAAGCTTCAGTGACGTAATAAACAAACTAACAGAGAATAAAACACCTAAATACCTAGAATTTAGTGGTGTGCTTTCGGAAGATACAATAGAATCGGTAAGGAAGATGAAGGAAGAGAGAAAAGAAAGCGGAAGAGTAGAAGAAGCTATAAACAAACTCAGATCCTAAACGGTGATACCATAATCCCAGACACCAACTTCCTAATAGAAGTAATCTCAGAAGAAAAAGAAGCCCTAGAAAAAAGCAGAAACCTAAAAGAAGAAAACATTACTCAAAAGCTCTGCACACCAGTTATCTACGAGGTACTAGCAGGTATAGAATTCGTAGGATCCAAAAAAGAAAGAATTAAGTTTAACTCAGTAACCAAAAAATTCCCAATACTTGTTTTTGACAGCGACTCAGCCAAAGTATGCAGCGAAATAGATGCTGAACTAAGAAAAGAAGGAGAAACAAGAAACCCAATCGACCTCCAAATAGCAAGCATAGCCCTAGCCAACAACGAAAAACTACTAACAAACGACAAAGACTTCAAAATCATAAAAAAACTATTCGACCTAAAAACAGAAAAATATTGATCATTTCAAAGGTTAAAAGAGAGGAACTAATCACCAAGAGCAAACTTTGGATTCTCCTCAAGTTCTTTTCCCAATATAATACCTAAGAAGGTGGTGTGGTTCACACATGGACTTCAAGGTAAAAGAAAATTAATTTCCTACATATAGGAATATAAGACATGTATAATGAGGAGGAGTATCATGACGGATGTAGTTAAAGTGGGAGAGAAAGGGCAAATCACCATCCCAAAGAAGATAAGAGAGAAAGAAGGACTCAAAAAAGGAGAATCCTTAGAAGTAAAAGACCTAGGAGAAGGAACAATCCTATTAACAAGTGTAAATAAGAAAAAAGAATCAGATTACCTATTAAATTTTAATGATGATGAGTCTGATTTAAAGGAAACCGAGGATGAAGCCAGAAAATTCATAAAGGAACTCAAAAAAGCGATTGAATCCTACGAATAAAGTAACATCTTTAACAACTCAAGAAATGTGAATAAAAGTATTTTTGATTTTCAAGGTTTCTATATTTTTTGTTCTTTTTATGCCGATTTTTGTTTATTTTAGTTCTTTGTTTCCGGCTCTATATTTCTTTGGTCTTTTTTAGCGTTTTTTAGGTTCTCTATCTAGGTTGAACCGTTGTAGATTTTTTATTTTTTTGTGTGTTTTATTAGTCAGTTTGTTTTAGTTGTTTTGTTTCTTTTTTGAGGTCTTTTATGGTGTATTCTGATTGGTATCCGTTTTCTGTTAGGTGTTTTTGCATTTTCCAGATTGTTGTGTTTGCTATTTCGGCTGCCTTGCTTATAGTTATTTCTCCTTTTTTGTATTTTTTTGCTGTTTTTTCTAGTATGTAGTCTTTGTATCCTTTTTCTAGTAGTTTTCGGATTACTGTGGATCTATCTAGGTTGTCTTCTTCTTTTATTTTTTCTATTCTTTCTAGGAGGTCTTCATCTATTCTTACTCCTATGGATTTTGTCATATTTCTGCCTCCATTCTGATCTTGTCTAGTACGGAGTTGCTGAACCATCCTATTTCTTTTAATTCGTCTAATGAAGTTTTTAGTTTATTTTCTTTTATTTTGTTGGATTCGTATAATTGTAGTAGTATGGCTGGTGTACCTATTATGTTTAGGTCTAGTAGTTGTTCTTTTTTGCGGACGTTATCATCGTCTGTGGCTATTAGGTCTGCTTTTGTTTCCCAGTAGAGTGCTACGGCTTCGGCTTCTCCACTGTAAATATTGAATTTGTTAGCTCTTTCAACCAGTTCCTTTTTATTGACTTCTTTGACTTTTATGTGATCTTGTTCTATTGTTTCTTCTATTAGGATGGCGTCGGGATAATTTTTTTTCTTTCCTGCATCTACTGTTTCCTTTTTAACTTTTTCAGGTATTATAACTTCTTCTAGAAGTTCACAGGTGTCTTTGAGTAGTGAGGTTTTTGTTAGGTGGATCAGGATCATTGCGTCTTTAACAACCAACATTGTTTAACAATATGCACAATGTTATATAAATGCTTCGACCACACCAAAACAACCATCCCAAAACCCACTCAAAAAAGAATTAAACAAAACAAATTGATAGTTAAGATACATAACCATTATTTTAGATCCTCCTGTTAAATGGTTCCCCTCCGAGAATTGGAATAGTAACCCATTTTTCCTAACTACTGGAGTAATGAATATTTATTAAGCCAAACATCATGATCTTGTTTTTGAAAATTATTGGACATCGGAAAGGGCACCCATTCCGAAAATTCGGTATTAAAACACAAAATTTAAAAAACAAGAACTTAATATTAGTTAAGATCTCTAATTATTGTCTTTTCTACCCTCTGGAAGGTACCAACTATGAATACCAAATACGACAAACTATTCAAATCCAAGGAAGACACCATCTTTAAAGATAAATCCTATCTAGACCCATTGAAAGAATCAGAAGAAATAATCTCAAGAGAAAACCAAGACAAACAAATAGCAACCTACCTAAAAGGCATAAACCAAAACTACCTACCACCAACCCTCAGCATCCATGGTCCGCCTGGTACCGGAAAAACATTCACCACCAAAAAAATCTGCAAAGAATTCAGCAAAAGAAAAAAAGAATTTAACTACGCATATGTTAATCTAAAGGATTGTAGAACCATCTTCAGCGCAGCAAACGAAATACTACTTGAACTAACTGGAGAGAAAAAGAAATCCTACGAAGGACTGGACGGAGTATTCCAATCCATATTCAACGAACTAAAAAACCATAAATACTTTGTTTTGGTTTTGGATGAGATTGATAGGGTTAAGCAGGATAAGAACTATGATCCTAACAACTTCTTTTATAGATTAGTTAGGGGAGATAAGAAACTAAAAACAGATGTCACTCTCTCCCTATTCCTGATAAGCAACGAACTAATAGAAATCGATCTAAAACTAGACTCAAGAGTTAAGAGCGTATTCACCAACGAATCAATCTTCTTCCCTCCATACAGATACAATGAATTAGCGAAGATCATAGCACCAAGACTCAAAAAAGCAATCAAAAAAGAAGCACTAACAAAAGACGTAGTCAAGTACGGATTAGAGAAGATGGCAAACAGATCAGGAGACATAAGAAAAACCTTGACTGTGTTTAGAGAGGCAGGAGAAACAGCAAACCAAGAAAACAAAGACAAACTAGATAAGGAATGTATTGATGAGAACTTGGAGGCAGGAGAAAAAGAGATCATACTAGATAAGTTGAGAAGCCTACCACTACAGCACTTCATAACTATAGATGCAGTAACCGCATACATTAATACGAAGACAAAAGAAGTAATACAACCAATAACGAGTGAGGAACTAAAAGAATCATACCAAGAGATAATTAAAGAGGATGAGGAAATCGGAATAAGTGACAGAGCACTCAGAGAAATAGTAAACGACCTAGAAACCATGGGACTAATAGAGACATGGATCGAATCCAAAGAAAAAGGAAGAACCAAAAAAATAAGAACAACCTTCAAACCAGAACTAGTAAGAAAAGCAATCAACCAATACAAAAAAGACTACAGAAAAAAACAAATAAAATGAATTAGGAAAAAACCAGCCCTATAAAAAATTGAGAATTGAATTAAAAATATACAACTAAATAATGAGGTTTAAACTGTGAAATGAATTCCTGAACACCTCGATCTTAGATCTAAAATTATGAACTTGGATCAGATAAAATTTGTTTATATTCAAATGTGAAATTATTGGAAAAATTATTTAATTGTTTTATAACATAAATTGTTTGATTATTTATGAATACTAAAAAGAAAGTGATTGTTTCGGTGACTGTGGGTGTGTTGATTTATGCTGACGTTAGCAGGTTGTCTCAGGTATTTCTATCCTTTCATTGGGGATTTTTGTCCTTGATTTTATTTCTAACAATAATGAATTATTTTTTTTAAGATTTTTAAAATTTGTTTATTTTCTCGACAGCCTAGATATTATTATTGGAAAAAATAGTTTAAAAGTATTTCTTAGAATATTTAATTCCTTAT
>CAYTEI010000096.1:3728-4552 GCA_964436705.1 uncultured Thermococci archaeon | reverse complement strand
AAACAAATCATAGACGCAATAAAACAAGCAGCACAACACTACCAAAAATAAAACAGAATAAAGCTTTTTTCTACCTCTTTTTATATTCTTTGATTTTTGATTGAGGAAATCGGTTTCTATTTATTGTATTGTTATTTAGTGGTTAAGATTTGGTTTTCGTGATTTTTTACTATTTTTGTATGGTATCGAAGTTATTGTATTGGTCTTATTAAAATTATAGGTTTTAGAGACTTTAAAATTCTAATTTATAACTTATGACTGATTATTTATTACTATAATAATATTTATATTAACTGAGAATCTATTATAAACATAATAGCAAAAATATTTAATTTAATTTCATTATGAAAAATAATGCTTAGGAATTAAGCTGACAAATTCATCAAATTTGAACTTAAAAATAACTATATTACTTGTAATCGATGTTAAGGATCTCTTAGGTCGAGAGATTAAATAATCCATTAACCCAAAAATCTTAAACTTCTGGAAAAGCATTGGCATAATTTAAGAAATAATTTATGTATTTACTTTCGGTTTGGTGGTATAGTTTCGTTTTCTAGTAATTTCATTGATCGGAAAAACTTTTAGAAAAAAAGTTGTATTAAGATAAAAGGTTCTATAAAGTGATACAAAGAATTATTATAGAATGATTATTTAATAGATATAATTAAATGAGTGATTTAAATGGCTAATTTCAACTATCAGAACCAAGAAATAAAAGTTCTCCTCGTTGACGATGAGAAGAATTTCTTAGATCAGGAAAGAATATTCTTAAATAAAGAACTTGAATCAGCTGACATAACTACATCAATAGACGCTGAAAA
>CAYTEI010000096.1:0-3718 GCA_964436705.1 uncultured Thermococci archaeon | reverse complement strand
AATGATTATGATTGTATTGTATCTGATTATCAAATGCCCAGGATGGATGGGTTAGAATTTTTAGAAACAGTAAGAGACCAAGGAAACGACATCCCGTTCATTATGTTCACTGGTAAAGGTAGAGAAGAGGTAGCGATGGAATGTTTTAATCTAGGTGGTGATAGGTACTTGCAGAAAGGTGGTGATCCTAAAAGCCAGTTTGAAGTCCTAAGTAATGCAATTGATCAGGAAGTGAGACATAAAAAAATGAGGAATCAGAGAGATCTGCAAAGAACATATTTTCAACAGCTCTTCGAAAGTTCACCTATGGCCATAGTACTTGTGGATGAAGATGAACGAGTTCAATTCATAAATAATAGTTTTAAAGATCTTTTTGGATATGAAATAAGCGAGATTAAAAGGGAATATATTAATAATATAGTTGTGCCTAACGAAAAGGAGGCAGAAGCTCGTAAACTTAGTAAAAAACTTAAAGATGAACATAAAATCTATAAAGAAACTTATAGGAAACGTAAAGATGGAGAATTAATAGATGTCTTAATAATTGGGTATCCTATCCATCATAATGATGAATTAATTGGTTTCTATGAAGTCTATCAAGATATAACAGAGCGACGTGAAATAGAAAGAGAGCTAAGAGAAAATAAAGAGAGGTTGGAACTTGCTCTTCAGAGTTCTGATCTAGGCGTATGGGATAGAAATCTTAAAACTGGAGACGCATACTATGATGAAAACTGGGCTAATATACTTGGATACTCAATTGATGAGATAGATCAGACTTACCAACAATTCAAAGAACTCTTACATCCTGAAGACATAGAAAAAGTAAATAAAAAGGAAGAAAAACATCTAAAGGGAGAATTACCTTACTTTAATGCTCAATTTCGGATGAAAACTAAATCTGGTGATTGGAAATGGATCCTAAGCCATGGAAGTATTGTAGAAAGAAACGAAAAGGACGAAGCAATTAGGACGATCGGAATTCACAAGGACATTTCACAGAGAAAGAAAAGAGAAAAACAATTAAAACAATATAAGATGGCTATTGAAGAATCTGAAGACTTAATAATAGCAATTGATAAGAATTACAATTATTTATTTGCCAACAAAACCTATAAATATTATCAAAATCTTCAAGATGAAATTAAAGGAAAAAATCTAAAAGAAACCTTAAGTAAAGAAGCATTTCGGGAAATAAAAACAAATATAGATCGCTGCCTAAAAGGAAAAAGAATAGAATTCGAAATGATTAGAGAATTCCCTGAGCTAGGAGAAAAAGTTCTAAGAATTAATTATTATCCACTCAAAAGTGATGAGAAAATACATGGAATAGTAGGAGTAATCAAAGATATAACAGATAGAGTTGAACAAAAAAAGAAATTAATAAAAAACGAGCAAAGATTTAGAAGGTTTTTTCAGGATTTAACTGAGCCTGCGTTTCTAACCGAAATCGATGGCGAAATACTAGAAGCCAATGAAGAAGCCACTAAGGAATTAGGGTATACGAAAGATGAATTCAAAAACATGAACATAACAAAAGATCTAGATAAAGACAAAGAAGCGGAAAAAAAGCATCAAAACAGAGTAAAAAAATTAAAAAATGGAGAAACACTGAAATTCAAAAGCAAACTCCAAAGAAAAGATGGAAGTATAATACCCGTAGAAGCAGAAGTATCTCCAATATTTCTCGGTAACAAACTAATAATAGGATCAATTGAAAGAAACATATCAGAACTAGAAAAAACAAAAAGAAAACTAAAAAAACAAAGTAAAAAAATGGAAGAACTTCATGATGTAACAGCAGAAATGGAAACAGTGGAAACAAAAAAGAAAGCCTGTAAATTAGCAGTAAAAGCGGCAGAGGAAATACTTGATTTCGAGGTATGTGACATCGACCTAATAGAAAACAATATACTTGTACCAAAAGCAGTAACAGAAAACACTGAAGGCGGAGAAAAAAGATCTATAGAAGAAGAGAGTATTGGGACAAAAACCTATAAGAAAAATAGATCCTTCTTAATTGATGATATTAGGGCAAGTGAGATCGCCCAACCAGTTAAGGACGAATTCAGATCAGCTATAAGCGTTCCTATTGGGGACTATGGAATCTTTCAGGCAATATCAACTAATGTGGATGAATATGATGAAAAAGATTTAGAAATGGCAGAATTATTGGCTAGTCACGTAAATGAAGCAATTGAAAGGATCAATGCAAAAGAAAGAGAAGAATTTCTTCACTCACTTCTGAGACATGATGTAAGAAATAAGGCTCAATTGGTTCAGGGGTATCATCAACTCATTAAAGATTATGAACTCCCTAGCGAAGTGAAAGATCTTCTTAAAAAAGCTGAAACAGCTATGGATAATGGAATGGAGATTATCGATAAAGTTAGTAATTTGAAAAAAGCTCAAAAAGAAGAAACTAAACCAGTAAATATAACTTTAATTATCCAAGAAGCAATTAATAAGACTAAAGATTTGGCAGAAAAGAATGATATAGATATAAAAGTTGATTACCCTGAAGTTATTGAAGTCAGGGGAGGGGCTCTGCTAAACCAGGTCTTCACTAATATTATAGAAAACGCAATACAACACTCTAAGGCAACTGAAATAAGAATAAACGTGGAAACAAACGAAAAAGGAGTTAAATGCATTATAGAAGACAATGGTATAGGTATTCCAGATAAAGATAAAGAAAAAGTTTTTAACAGAGGATACACAACCGATAAAGATAGAGGAACTGGTTTAGGCTTGTTCCTAGTAAAATCACTAATTAAAACCTATGACGGGAGAATAGAGGTAAAGGACTCCAACTTTGGAGGAGCAAGATTTAACTTACACCTGAAGAAAGCATGAAATCTCAGCTATATTAAAAATTTTTTTAAGTTAAACGAGTATAATATATTTAATGGGTGTGAAAAGATGAATAATTTAAGAGAAGAGTATGTTCGGCAACATGAAGAAATTTCCAATACTGAATTTGAATTAATGGATTTGATCACAGAGGATGATGTGGAAAAAATAAGAGACAAGGTCAATGATTTAAAAACCAAACATGACGAACACATTGGTTTTGAAGAACAACATTTATTCCCGCTTTTAGAAAACGAAGTTCCAGATGAATTATTGAAGTACTTAAAAGAAGAACATATGGATTTATTTGAGAAAATTCAAGAGATCCATGAAAAAGTACATAGCAATAATTATAAAAAAGTAGAGATATTAGAAATGGTTTCAAGATTGGAAGGTATTCATACTAGCCATATAAATTCTGAAACCAAATTTTTATACCCAAAACTTAACAAGATAGATAAATCAGAAGTACAGGAAACTCTCAAACGATACCAAGAACAAGAATATGAGAATTACACTCCAATAAAGGCAAGATCGAATAAAAATAAGTGAAAGAAGTATTTGTATGTTTTTCTTTTTTTATTGACATTACTAATTTTTTCTAATCTAATTCATGATTTTCGATTTCTAAGGTTCGTTTCATTCTGCTACTTTGGCTTTTTTAGCGTTGGAGAAATCTTTAAGTTTATTAGGTTTTATTGGAAATACTGTGTTAGGAGTGCCTGAGGCTGCCCATATTTGGTTAAATTGGGTTAATGTCTCATCGAGTAATACTTTTATGTTATTTTTGTGACAGAAAGGTGGTACTCCGCCTATGCTCCATCCTGTTTTTTCCTTTATTTCTTCTGGAGGTGCTGTATTGACT
>CAYTEI010000095.1:2862-4592 GCA_964436705.1 uncultured Thermococci archaeon | reverse complement strand
TTATCGAACAAATTATAATGTTACAGGATCGGGCGAGATAGTATGTTTAGAAAGACGCAATGGTACTAAAAAATGAAAAAAACCTAAACTTAACAGTACATGTATCGAAACATTTATTTGAGTTGACGTAACATTCTAAGTGTGGTGTATAAAATGTCTAGTTATAAAGACATGAACTTGAAACAACTGATAGAAATGGGAATTAGATCAGAGATGGATGCTCAAGAGGCTTACGGAATGGTCGCTGAACAAGATATTGCATCACCACTTGAACGTAGATTAAGAAACCTAAAGAAGGATGAAAAAAACCATGAAAAAAAATTAAGAGACCTATTCAGAGAAAAATTCCCTGATGAAGATCCACAAATCCCAGAAAGTACGAAGTTACCTGATGACATTAAATCCGAAGGTGACTTTATTAAAGAGGGTGTAGAACCTGAAGCGGATTCATTAGCCAAAATAATTGAAAGAGCCATGGAAGCAGAAAAAGATGCTCAAAATTATCATGAAACTCTCAAAGATAAACTTGAAGACGAGGAAATGAAGAAGGTTGTTGAATCAATGTCTCATATGGAGGAAGGACACTACAACACCCTAAAACATGAATTAGAAGGAATGAGAAAATACGGATCAAGTTATGGAGCCGCTTTTAAGGGTCCAGGCTTTTAATATTATACTTTAATCTTGATAAGGTAAGAGGGGTTCTCAATGAGGAAATATTTAAGAGAACCTTCTGAGCCCCCCGCTATTAGGACTGCAATGGCTAAAGCCTCAAGAAGAAAGGAAAAGGGGTTGCCTGTTGTTAATTTTGCTAGTGGTAATGTTGGTCAGATGCCACTAAACTTGGATTTCATGGATATGGAAATAGAGGTCAATGAGGATCTTCCCGCTGAGTTAAAGCCTTTGGCTAAGGCAATAAAGCGAGGTGCAAAAAAGAGTTTTGAAAAACCAAAGGGATTACCCTATTCTGCTTCGGGTGGAAATGAAGAACAGAGAGAAATGGCTTTAAAGTACTTTGAGAGGTTCCACGGAGTATCGCACAATGATCCGGATAAGGTAATTGTGACTGCCGGTGGTCAGAGGGCGATGTCTACCGCCCTAAGATCGATAGAACCTGGTACTGATGTCTTTATTTCTAAGTGGGAATATGCAGCTGTACCAGGAATTTTAAAAGATAATGGATGTAATGTGACTAGAATTGAGCCTGACAAGGGTTTAAGACTTGATACTGAATTATTGAAGGAAAATGTAACCAATGAATCTGTTTTCTATTTGAATATGCCCAGAAATCCGACTGGATACGTTTCACCAGATCTCCTACAAGAAGTCATTGAGATAATGGTGGATCATGACGGTGCAGTTATTTGGGACGCTCCCTACCTTTTCACAACTATGAAGTTGAAAAGTAATGGAGCTAAATTTGATGAGGACTTTCTTGAGGATCAAATGGAGAGATTTAAGGATGCAGTATCAGAGTACCCAGAACACGTATGCCATCTTTCCAGTATTTCGAAAACTTGTTTAAGCGCTGGATTAAGATTTGGATTTGCAACTGGTCCTGAGCAATGGATACAGAACATGAACAATATTATAGGGAGTGAAGATCTTAGTAGTCCAACTGCTTCTTTCTTGACCGGTCAAGAAGTTCTAAGAGAGTTCTTAAAGAACCCTATAACTTACAAGTGGTTGGGCAGGACCCTTGCAGACAGGCTCTCTTATTTAATCGAAGA
>CAYTEI010000095.1:0-2798 GCA_964436705.1 uncultured Thermococci archaeon | reverse complement strand
CAATACCTGGTAAAGCGTTCTATGGTGAACCAGTAAACGCCATAAGAATATCTTTAGTAGCTACACCGTGGTCAGAAAGGGATAAACAATGGAAAGAAAACGTGAAAACCCTAAAAAAGGCTATCAATGACTTAATTAAATAAAAACATCTTTCTCCATTTCTTTTTAGCTTTAATCTATTTTAATCATTAACTCCCAATTATCACTACTCCTAAAAACCCTAATCCCTCTAATGAAAACCCATAAGAACTTAGAAGGAAACCAACAAGTCTAAAAACTAAAAAACCTAGTCAACAAATAAACAAGCAAAAAATAAGAAATTAATTGAAGAAAAAGAAGTAAAGAGATTAATTCTACGTTAAGTTTTCAATATTTAGTTCTTTGAGTTTTGATTCTGTTGGGCCTCTCTCGTCCCATCCTCGGAGTTCGTAGTACTCATCAATTTTTTGATCTAAATCCTCTTCTGGTATGGAACTTCTAGCGGTACCGCCCTCACTGAATTCCTCTGCAAATCTTTTTGGCAGTCCATCATCCTCTTTAGTTATTCCTTCCCTACTGGATAATAACTTTAGTAAGTTATAGTTTCTTTCCCCTATCTCCATCGTCTGTTCCTTGTTGAGATCGATCCCGGTTAGGTGTTTAACTCTTTCTCTCATTTTCGGATACGGATATACTCGGTTTTCGCCGCCTCTTAGGTAGGTAGTCCATGAAGTAAAGGCGCACATCACCAAAGAATTACTAAACGAAACTATATCCTCGTAGACCTTACAGAACTTAGGTTTGGATTCAAGATCAAGCCTATCTATCTCACCACTTAATTCCACTTCCTCCGGATGATCGGTTAATCCATCATCATGGAAAACTTCCATGTGATTAGCTCCTCTAGGACTTGTAGCATAGCTAAGACCCAAAGCCTTCTTCCCTCTAGGTTCATGCATTGGGATTTCTTGGCCTTTGACCTGCATATCAAAATCTACGTTTAATTCTTCTGCCATTTCATTGACGCCTTTAGATAAAAGATCACCATTCCCTTCTCTATGAGCAATTTTATCAATCATATCTACCATTTTCTTGGAGTCACCCCAACTAATCTCTTCATCTACTAATCCTTTCTCTGATGCCTCCATTAGGAATGCTATAACGTTCCCTGTGGAAATAGTATCTAATCCGTACTCATTACATTTCTTATTTGCTAAGGCAATGGATTTTAAGTTATTATTCATGGTTAGGGATCCAAAAATAGCTAGTGTTTCGTATTCTGGACCGCCATATTTTTCAGGTACTTCTTCACCTTTGTATTCTGTCTTAACAACTCTTTTACATCTAACGGGACAACCTGTACAGTTATCTCTACTAGTGGTAATGGTATCATACATTCTCTCACCACTTATATCCTCGGCTTCTTCGTAACTTCCTTTCTGAAAGTTCTTTGTAGGCAAGGCACCTTCCTCGTTAAGACCTAGCAAAGCACCTGTAGTACCGTACTTACCCCAATCCATCGTAGAAGAACTAGTTAAAAGACCAGTAAACTTTTTTATCGCTTCTTCTAGCTTTTCTTTATTCTTGATAGGTTTTTCTGTTTCTCCTTTGATCAATATTGATTTAAGGTTCTTTGATCCCATCACGGCTCCGTAACCAGGTCTTCCAGCAGCTCTATTCCTATCATTAATTATACAGGCATACTTCACTAAGTTCTCACCGGCAACACCAATACTAGAAACCTTCCCACCACTATGCCTTTCCTGCAGCATTTCCTCAACCTCTGCAGTACCCTTACCCCATAAATCGGTAGCATCATGGAGTTCAGCTTCTGCATCAATAATTGTTAGATACTTAGGAGAATCAGAACTTCCTCTAATTATAATACCATCATATCCGGATTTTCCTAGTTCATGGGGGAAGAATCCGCCTACATAGGATCCGCTAATAGTTCCCGTCCGTGGAGATTTAGACATAACCAGATTTCTACTAGCCCCAGGAATCCCAGTACCCTGAAGAGGACCTGTACCAAAAACAAGAATATTCTCAGAACCAAGAGCATCTACTTCCTTATCTAATTCCTCTAACAATATCCTAGCACCTAAACCCCGGCCTCCTAAGAACTTTTTGTACCATTCATCTGGTATTTCATACTCACCGATAGATCCATCTGACATATCTATATCCAAGAATTTGCCAAAGTAGCCCTTCACCCAGACACCATAAAGAATAAGGGATCATAAAGCAAAAAAGTTTTCCCTAAAACCAATATAAAAGAATAATATTAGCTTATCGAGATGGATGTCCCACAGATAAAAAAATTGTTCTGGCTAGGTGTCTTTTTGTTTTTAAATTTCTTATTCTAGGATCATTAAATAAATAAACATGAAATTCATATTTTCATATGGTGTTTTTGGTGAGCATAGAGATAAGTAAGGTCGGGTCAAGAGGTCAAATAACGATACCAAAGGAGATCAGGGAAAAAGAGGGAATCGAATCAGAAGATTATGTCGTAATAATGGATTTAGATGGGAAGATAATAATTGAAAAGTTAAACACGAAGAACTGGCTCAAAAGAGTTAGAGAAATTGAAGAAAGAGGAGAAGAGTATCCAGGACTTGATGAAATCGTTGAAGAAGTACATGAGGCGAGGGAAGAGATTTGAGGCTTCGATGGGTGCTGGATACTAACATTATATTTTCCGGAACAATATCTATTGATTCTCCATCTCAAAAGGTCTTAGAAGCTACTTTAGAAGAAGGTGAACCTATTCCAGTTTTATCATAAAAAATTTTAAACTAATACAAGAGCGTTTTAAG
>CAYTEI010000094.1:0-4603 GCA_964436705.1 uncultured Thermococci archaeon | reverse complement strand
TCTGCACCACCAGATCTTAAGTCTGGCCCCTTTGGCCTGGCTCGGGAACCCCCGCCCTGGCTACTATTATATGGGTCAAGTTACTTGGTTTAAAAGTTTTTCGCGGTCTGGTATAAGATCGAATTATTTACTTATATCTCTTTGCGTATATTGTTACCTTTTCGCCGTTTTTAAGGAATCTTAACTCGGTTTTTGGTTATGGGGCACAAGATTTAAAACTTTTTAGGTAACTATAGTTTTAGGAGATTATATGAAGATTCTAATTCTAGGTGGGGGGAACGTTGGATTTGGAATTGCTAAAAATATCAAAGAAGAAGATCATGATATCACTTTAGTTGAAAAGGATCCAGACAGAGCTAGTGAGTTAAGGGAAATGGAATTTGAAGTAGTTGAAGGAGACTTCTGTGATACTTCCACTCTTATAGAGGCAGATATTGAAAATACTGATATAGTCTTAATCGATACTGATGATATGGATACTAATTTGAATGGTCTTAGAACGGTTAAAATTAATAATAGCTCTGCTTCGATTGCTATTAGAACTGGTGAGAATATTGGTATGGAAAGATTGAAGGAGCTCATGGAAGAGAAATTTGAAGAAGTTTACGATGTTGATTATGTGATTGAACCATCATCTTCCATTATTCAGAACATGCAACAGGGATTCCAACAATTAAAAAGACTCAAAAGAACTAAAGAATTAGATAAGGTTCTTGAAAGCTTTGATGAGGATAAGATCGGGATAATCGCTCATAACGATCCTGACCCAGACTGCCTAGCATCCGCATACGCATTAAAAAGGATCTTTGGTACAAGAGATATTGATTCAAAAATATTTTACAGTGGAGATATTAGCCACCAAGAGAACAGAGCTATGATAAATCTATTACGGATAGACCCGAAAAAAGCCCAAAGTCCAGATGAAGTAAGAGATGCAGGGTACGAGAAGTTAGCATTAGTTGATTTCCACCCAGGCGGAAATATAGATTTAATAGATGAGGAAATGGAGATAATAGCTTTAATAGATCATCATAACTTTAAAGTAGAACAAATTCAAAATATTAGACACGTTGATATTAGATTGGATAAATCAAGTACTTCAAGTATTTTAATTGAGTATTTGAAGAATCTTGATCTTGACATCGACCCTGATCTTGCAACAGGTCTCTTTTATGGGATTTACACTGATTCGAATAGGTTTAGAGATATAAATGAGGATGATTTACACTTATTATCATATATAAAGCCTTATATTGATAAGGATAAGCTTAGTAAAATGGAGTCACCCGATATCTCCGGGAAAACTCTTGACGTATTGGGAAAAGGGATTATGGAAAGAGAAACCATTGGAAATGTACTAGTATCAAATCTAGGAGTTGTAAGTGAAAGAGATGCATTACCGCAAGCAGCCGACCTTTTACTCCAACTAGAAGGTGTTTCAACCTCATTAGTCTATGGAATCGTTGGAGAAAAAATCGAGATGTCCGCAAGAACCAGAGACGTAAGGGTGGATATCGGAAGCGTAATGAACGAAGCCTTCCATGACTTAGGCAGCGGAGGCGGGAGATCCGGAAGTGGAGGAGCACAGATCCCACTAGGAATCTTTAACTACGTAGATGCAAAATCAGACCTACTAGAATACGTATCAGGAATAATCAGAGATAAATTCCTAGACGCAATGGGAATAAAACGAGAATAAAATACATTACTTTAGTTCTTTTTCTTATTAAGAATTTTTTAGTGGTGGGGCCGCTGAGATTTGAACTCAGGTTACCAGCTCCCAAAGCTGGGAGGATAGCCAAACTACCTTACGGCCCCGGAAATCATCCGAAAAATGGTGAAATTAAACCTATTTAAAAGTTTCCCAATCCCCTACCATAACAAGTTCCAAGAATTAAACTAGAAAAGCATCATAAAAATTAGTATTCCCACAATACCACCAAATGATACCGCCAAAAAGTTAGTGAAGTCATTACCTATCCAGCCTTTTCTTTCCAAAGTGGCGCCAATTAAACTATCAAAGTTAGAACCCATGAACCCTGCTAATAAGCTTGAGAAAAAGATCAATCCTACTTTCTCTGTTAGGAATAATATTGGAATTACGCTTATCATGAGCGATCCTGCTATTGCAGATATTTCACCAAGAAGAGTTATAGCTCCATTCTTTCCGGGTTCCACATTTTCCAATGTGGTAATTAATCTAGGTTTAGATTTTGAGAGCATTCCTATTTCACTTGCTAGGGTATCTGCGTTTGCAGTTGCTATTGATCCGAAAAATCCTGCCAAGTATACGTGTCGTGCAGTGTAGATCTCTATTAGAATAAATAATAGCGGTATCAGGCCATTTGCCAGAACGTTCCCGATTCCTCGGGCTTTTTGAAGTTCTCCTGCTTCTGCTTTACGTTTTGTTTTATATTTTGCCGCTAAAGACCCTGCAGCCATAAATATTGTGAAGGATAAGAAATACATTACTCCAGCATATAGGCTTAGCCAACCAATAATAAACGATCCTAAGGCTCCCTTTAGATCTAGAAAATCCTTCTTCCATGCCCCGTAATTTATACCACCGATAATCAATGTGATAATTATTAGCCTAAGCATCTTATAAAATGATGTTCCATACTATATTTAAAAGTTTTCTTTTTATGGATTCTATATCTCTCGTATTAGATTTTTAAGATCCTCTTTTTCATAGATCCCTCTTCCGTGACCAGGAATTAGTTTTTCGAATTCGTAATTTAGTAGTTTTCGGAGATTGTTCTTTGCGGCTTCATGATCCTCACTATACTTAGCTAAAGGAAGTGATAAACCTCCATCCGCCTCTATTAATGAATCTCCTGTCATTAAGACTCCTTTATCTCTATATTTAGATTTCTTCGCTAATATGCTTAGGTTGCCAGTGGTATGACCTGGGACTTCAATTGGCTTTAGTTTGTATGGTAACTTACTTCCTTCTACAATTTCATGATCGGGCCCACATGTTTCGTACTCAAAGAATTTCCTCTTATCAACTGCTACGTCCCTACCTGGTTCGCGATTCATTCTCAGAAAGTCCGCATCCTCTTTATGGATAAATATCTCAGAACCAAATTTCTCTCTGAGTTCGCAGGCGTTTCCAAGGTGATCTACATGACCATGAGTAATTATGATGTTCTTAATGCTGGGTAATTCGAATAGTTTTTTAGCGTTTCCTTTTAGTCCAGTGTCTATTAGTACTGAATCTTGTCCATGGTTTATGTAGAAAGTATTAGTGAATCTTAGGCTTATTATTTCTATATCTTCTATTCTGTTCTTCATCTTTATCATCGATTATTCAATGTTTTCTTTGATTTCTGGGTATATTGAAACTGTTTCTTCTTGGTGTGGGATTGTGTTAGCGGCTACTATTTTATCCGCCCCTGCTTTCTTAATTCTTATCGAGGCATCCTCCATTAAGAAGGCATGTGTACAGGCGGCATATATAGAATTAGTATTTTGATTATTAAGGCTTTTAATTGCTTCAGACATTGTTCCACCTGTACTTATGATGTCATCGAATATTATCAGATCTTTTCCGGATACATCTATATCGCTGGCATTCATTTCTACTTCAGTGCTTGAAATTCTATTCTTCTCTATGTAATCAAATTCCGCATCTATTTCTTGGGCTAGTTTTTTAGCTCTTTCTAGCGCACCCTTATCTGGTGCAAGTACAACAGGGCTATCTAGATTCTTGAAGTATCTGGCAAATGGTTTCACGGGGATCAGGTTCTTTGCTGACATGAAGAAACGTGTGGTTTTGGGGTTGTGTAGGTCAAAGAAATAGAAATCGTCTATGTATTGGTTTAGCATTTTTGCTACTGCTCTTATGCTAACGGGTTCCCCTTCCTCGACAACTCTATCTTGTCGGGAATACGCCATGTACGGAATTACTGCGTTTATCTTATCGGCTCCCTTCTCCATTAATGCATCTCCAAACAACATGACCTCCATTAACTTCTCATCTTGAGGACTATAAGTAGATTGAACTATAGTAACCTCATCACCGACCTCATCAAGAATCTTAACGTATTTATCTCCATCAGGAAATTTCTTAATCTCACAATCAATTACTTCATTATCTTTAAATTCATTTCTTAAAGGTTCAGCTCCAGATCCAAATAAATAATCCATCATGAACACCTCAAATAATCTTAAAACTAGATCAAAAGACTCTATTATTAGGGATCAGTATAGTGAATACAATCATCCTAACCAAAATTTATTATTAGTACTATTAAAACTAATTCAACACTCCTTACATAAAAATCGTAATAACTCAAAGAAAAATATAAGGGACCCCCTAACTCATAAAGACCTTACCCGACAAATGAGTCTATAAGATTCGGATGGAAAAAGGCTTTTATAACATCGAAATAAAATTTGATAGGTGATAGAATGAGTGGAGAAGAAAGTAGAAAAACGGGAACCACCACGATCGGTATTAAAATAAACGATGGTGTGGTATTAGCAGCTGATACTCAAGCTTCAATGGGTAACATGGTTTCAAGTAAAGATATTCAAAAGATATTAAAGATAAACGACAGAATAGGGATTACAACTGCTGGATCAGTAGGAGACGCCC
>CAYTEI010000093.1:0-4991 GCA_964436705.1 uncultured Thermococci archaeon | reverse complement strand
GGTACAAAGAAAACGAAATAGACCTAGTAGCCCTAAACCAAAACAAAAAAGAAATCCTCCTAGGAGAATGCAAATGGAGCAACAAAAAAACCAATAAAAAAACATACTACCAACTAAAAGAAAAAGCAAAAAAAGTAAAATGGAACCAAAAAAACAGAACCGAAAAATACGCCATATACTCAAAGAAAGGATTCAAAAACGAACTCAAAGAAATCGCCAACCAAAAAAACAACCTACAACTCTACAAACCAAAACAAATCCTCAGTAACAATCACAAGAAGAAATAGTGACCAACCCCTCAACAACCAATAATTAACAATCTATATAATTATAAATGTACTTAGATACCCTATAGAAAAAGCGTGAATAATCTCCTTTTTGTTATATTTCTTCTTGGGATTATGACTTGGTCATTTATTTCTGGATTCTAAAAAGTTTTTAGGAAAGTTTTCTCTAGAATAAAGGAGTGGATGAGATGGATGTTAATTATATTACTTTTGATGAGGTTGTGGAGTTACATGAAGATGTGATTGAGGAGAGTGGTGGGTCTAAAGGAACTCTATATGAACCTAACTTAGAGTTCTTGATCAGATCTTTGAGGAATGATTTTGAGATGAAGGATCGGGAGGATCTATTCGAAGCTGCAGCAATGATTTTAGAGAATATAATTACAAAGCATCCTTTCATCGATGGGAATAAGAGAACTGGATTCGTAGCAGCTGATGTTTTTCTTAGTGATAACGGTTATGATTTGAGAGTAGATGTCAAAGATGGTTTAGAGTTCTGTATTTCGGTAGCAAAGAATGAAAAAAGTTTTGATGAAATAAAAACTTGGTTAATGAAGCATACAGAAGAAAAAACTTAAATATCCACAATACTCAAACACTAATGGAGGACTTAAAATGTGTGAAAAAAAGGAAAAGAAAGACATAGACCCAGAGACAAAGAAAACCATTAAAAAATCAATAGAAAAGAACAAAGAGCTCCTAAAAGAACTCGCAAAGTACTAAAAACCCATAATTAAATCCCTTTACGAGAAATCTTCCTGAAACACCTCACAATATAAATACCATTCTTGATCTTTAACTATAATAATCGATTAAATAGAGATATGTGAACTATAAAATGCTTTAATTCCAGGTATTAGTGGGAGAGTTTTGTTTAATCACATAGTTAGGGATCCTATGATCCCAATCACTAGGTCTTATTAGTAAATATGTACTCATATGAGTAATAAATACTCAAAAATATCAACATATTAAAACCCTTCACGAAAAACAAAAACACATGGAAGATAACTAAAAAGGAAAGAGAAAATCGATTATAAAAAAACAAAAATACTACTCCAATAAAAAAACGAACTAAGCAAAGAAACCAAAAAAATACAACAAAAAAACACAGAAACACTACGAAAAATGAAAAACACAAAGATCAGAACCACAGATAAAATACCACTAAGAGGAACCATAACAAAGAAAGAAGTAGCACTAAAGGTAAGAGAAAAAGAATCCAGCAACCCACTAAGAGACTTTATATCTACATAGGAATCTTTGGTAGAAGCAATGAATATTTACTTCAAGAACCTGTGGTGAAGGTGTGAATAATTTCTTTTCTTCTTTGATGAGTTAATAATTGTTGATGATTTGGGGACCGAATAATTTAAGTGGTATAGATGAGAGTTAGGTATGGTTCTATGGATGAAGATACTGGCTAAGTATGAGGATGGAGTGTTAAAACCATTTGAAAAACCTGATCTAGAAGAAGGAGAAGAAGTAGAGATAGAACTAAAGAAGAAGAACATTAAGATGAAAGGTAAACTCAAAAACGCAGAATTTAACAAAGAAGACTTTGAAAAAGCACAAAAATCTCTCTTCAAGGCGGAAAAATAGATGCACGTAGCTGACACACACTCATGGCTATGGTACCTATCAGAAGATCCTAGATTAGGCGAAAAAGCTGAACAAGCATTCCAATCCGCTGACCTAGGAGAAGAAAAAATAATCTTACCAACTATAGTAATTACAGAATCCGTCTACATAGCAAAGAAAAAGGACTATGACTTACAGATGAAGAAAATAATAGAAGATCTAAAAGTATCCTCTAACTACATCACGACCCCAATAAGTTACTCCATACTAACCGAATTAGTATCTGATAACAGAAAACTTTCGATACATGACAAAATAATCACCCTAACAGCTGAAACCGAAAACTACAACATAATAACAAAAGACAAAGAAATAACAAAAAAATCAAAAACAAAAGTAATCTGGTAACCAAAGAAATCCAAATAGAATATCCCTACCCCCAATCCCCCACTAAAAATCACCAAAACCACTACACACATCCTAAATACTAATAATAACACTACTAGTAAGTCAGGTTCTACTGATTCTTCTACTCAATCAGATTTCAACCCCCTACTGAACAAGACCTCTTTTTGATCCTGAATCGAAATAAAGTAACAATCCACCCCAGAAGTTAACTTCTGCCCCAGTAGTAAGAAAAATAGACTACTAATCCAAAAAACAGAAGGTAACCGCTCTACAGGAAAAGCTAAAGCAATGCACATGTACTTCGATAACCTATGGAGAAAAAGTGAATAGATATCTATTTGTTATGTTTTTTTTTAGTTTCAGTTCTTTTTTTCCTTGTTTGTGGTATAAAAATGGTTTTTCAATCTTTAAAGTTTATGTTGATATTTCTAAATTTATTTATTTTCTCTGGATTCTTTACAGATCTTTTTAGTGGTGAATGACTTACCAGTACCAGGCGGACCGTGAATACTAAGACTTGAAGGTAATTCCCTTTGATCTATGGCGTTTAAGTGTCTAGTTATTTTTTCTTGTTTCTTTTTGGATATAGTTTTTTGTGGGTTTAGGGAGGTTTGTCTTTGAATATTAGGTTTTGTTCTGATTCGAGTTGTTCTTCGTATTTGTTTGTGTCTTCTATGATTTTTTGTGATCAAAAATAATAAGTATGAATAAGTCATACTATTTAGTGTATAAGTATGGCGAGAAAGAAAACCACAATCTCCCTACCACCCGCAGAATCTGAAAAAGTAGAAAGCCTCATAGAAGAAGGAAAATTCACAAGCAAAAGCGACGTATTCAGAACATCCTTCAGAATGATGCTAGAAGAAAAACCCGAATATAAAATAGATGTAGCTATAAACCTCTACAAAAAAGGAAAAATATCCATAGGAAGAGCCAGCGAAGTCTCAGGAACAACCAGAGAAGAATTTAAAGAAATACTAGAAAGAAAAGGAATCAAAAATTACATAGAGAAAAAAGAAGATGAAGAAGAAAAAGTCAAAGAGCTGAGGAAAAACACTGAAGACTAAAATCCCCTTGCGATACAGACATAATGTCAGCACTAGCCAAAGCCAAATCCCTAGATCTATTAAAACAAATTTTCCCTAATAAAGAATTCATGATCACCGAATATGTACAAGACGAACTAATGAGAGCAAAAGAGGAAGGATTCGACTACCCCAATAGAATATTCGAATTCTGTGAAACCACAACCCTAAAAGAAATCGAACTAAAAAACTACAAGGTAAAAGACTCTCTGGAAATTTCCAAAACCGATCTAAAAAACCTAATCATTGCAGAAAACCGCAAAATCCCATTACTCACAAATGACTCCAAACTCTACCAAAAAGCAAAGAAAAAAGATATAAGAACCTACGATCTAAGACAAATACTAAAAGCACTCAAAAAAGAGAAAAAGATCACAAAAAACGAACTGATAAACACCATAGAAAAAATCGAACAAAAAAACCACACCAAAATCAAGGAAAAACAAGAAATACTAAAACAAAAACCAACAAACAGAACAACATAGCCTAAGAATAAAGAACTAAAAATATGGATAACAAAGTAAACAAAAAAGTTGACAGCGAATCCACCAAATATATAGCAAAAGAATTCTCCTTAGACTCCGGAGAAGCATCATCAATAGTACTTCATAAAAACATCAATGCTGATATTCTATCCACAGACGATTCTAGCGCCATTAAAACCTGTAAAATACTCGGCATCCCGTACACCACCACTTTAAACCTGCTAATCCGCGCAAAAGAAAAAAATATACTATCAAAAGAAATAGCCCTAGCCAAACTAAACAAATTAAAAGAATACAGTTGGTACAAAGAAGATCTAATTAAAAAAGTTAAAACTCGACTGGAGGGATTAGATGAGTAAAGTTATGAGTATAAGACTATCTGAAAAAGAAAAAGAACAAATCCAAAAAATAGCCAAAGAAGAAGGCAAAGACCAATCCAGCGTAGTAAGAGAACTCATAAAATACGGAGAAAAATACAGAACCATAAATAATTACAGAAAAGGTAAAATAAGCCTCGGACAAGTAGCAGAAGAACTCGAAATATCCATAAGAGAAGCAATGGACCTACTCACAGAACACGGAATCAAAACAGACATAGACCACGACGAACTCATACAAGGACACGAAAACCTAAAACAAGCCTGGTAAAACAACAAAACCACAAAAAACCATTTTCAACTCACTAATCACAAAAACAATTAAACCCATAATCTTTATTTAGTCCCAGAGATCTTACCTTACCCACTTTAAGTATTGTTTAGTTATTAGAGAGACATCATTTGAGGTTCTCTCCATTTCCTAATTATTTCTGTGCTGTTCTTTAGTTCGAGAATCTTTTTGTTTTGGTTAGTCTATTCTCTGAGTTGAAGATTATTTATTGAAGAGTTTTTTTGCCTGTATTTATTTTTCTTGGTGGATTATTGACTTTAATTCTTTAAATAATTTAAGTAAGGTTTTTAAATATGGCTTTTTTGGGATTTGAATAGTTAATCTTATCTGAAATGTTTGTGAGCCTTTCGGGTTTGGGGTTTTGTTGGTTCTTTGGTTTCTATATGTCGTTATTAGATGGGTTGGTTAGGTTTTTAAGTTATTTTTTTACCGATGCATCGGTTAGATTTATAAGTGATCCGAATTACCTATGTATA
>CAYTEI010000092.1:4183-5011 GCA_964436705.1 uncultured Thermococci archaeon | reverse complement strand
TCTGAAACTAGTTTATTTTTCGAAATATTATTGTTGTTTGATTTACTGAGTTCAATTCCATATCCAGTACTGTTTTTTATAAAGTTGTTAATTATGTCATTATGTTTTACTGTATAAAGTTTAATACCGTCGCCGTCATTATTAGTAATATTGTTTCCAATTACATCATTATAGCTAGCTGGATCATTCACGCCATCAATAGAAATACCATTTCCGGGATTATTTGCTATATTATTATCAATTATACTATTACCACTTGACTCTACTATATTTATCCCCGTAAGAGTGTTATTATACAAATTATTTCTCTCTATTGTGTTATTAATCGAACTACTTTTAATTGAAACTCCATTTCCGTTATTTTTTATAAGGTTATCACCGTTTAATGTATTATTATTTGATCCTTCCAAGTAAACCCCATCATAATCATTACTTGTTATATTATTGCTTTTTATAGTATTATCATTCGTTTGTTTAAGGTTGATTCCTTTATCATGTCCCATTATGGTGTTATTAATCATAGTTACATTATAAACGTTATTAGTATCATTATCTAAATCAACACCACGATAAATCTTTGCACCTTCAGTATTAGAGTTAACTATTTTGAATCCATTTATTTCGATATCACTTACTCTTATATTGATTGTGTATCCATTTCCTTCTCCATCTATGGTTGGATTATTGTGGGCCTGTAGTTTTGTAACATTATTATTATCTATGCTTAGGCGTCCGTTGTAGGTTCCTTCTCCCACTATTATTGTGTTATTATTAGTTGTGGCGTTGTCTATTGCTCTTTGTATTGCTTCTGCTTTATTGTTACTTGTG
>CAYTEI010000092.1:2658-4129 GCA_964436705.1 uncultured Thermococci archaeon | reverse complement strand
ATACTTCTTGTGGGTCTGGTTTAATGTCGTCATATGTATCGTTGCCGTAGTCGGGGGTTGATGCGTTTACTTTGTGTAGTGTTATCGGTGTTATAAGTGTTAATGATATGATTAAGGCACTTAAAATTTTTATTTTTTTATTCATTTTATTTATCTCCTTTTTCTTTGGTTTTAGAAATCCTTTAAGAATGTTTTGGTCTTAATTAATGTTTGTATTAACACTTATATTTGTTTTGATTACATAAAGTTTTAATCGCCCTATTTTTTGTTTTATATAGAATTAAAGGTCATAAACTATAAACCTTGATTTTCATTAGAATAATGTAGAGGTATCTAAACATTCATGAAAATAACTAGTATCCAGCAGATTCCTTAAGATAAAATAAATTCGATCAAACAAAAAAAGAACCTAAATTTAAACCCAAATCACAAATTATGAACCTTCAATAAAGTACAGGGGTTACTATTATTTTTTTAGCCCCTCATCTAATATAGAAATCACAATTTATAGCTCTTATAGCACCAAATATCTATGTAGACCCTTATCCACACATTTATAATACAATACTCGACTATCACAAAGAATCACATATACATCTTCTCTAATCAGTTATTAAGCAGGATCTAGAGATTAACATTGTTAATTATTATTTCTACGTGATCCTAATCGAACAAAAAACCTAAAAAACCAAACAAAATTTTATAGTAATATTTTAAAAACTTTAAAGAATCCATCATAGAGATATTCTAGAGAGAGCTCCTCTCTTTCCCACCTTATTATTACTAAATTAGACACGATTGTTTTATTTTTATGTAGTTTAGATAATAATTTTCTATGGTTCTGCAATGTTTTTCATTGTTCTTAGTAGTTCTTGGTTGGTTTTGGGGTGTTTTAGTTTGGTTGCTTTTATCATGTCACTTACTTTTACTTTTCTTCTATGCAGGTTAGATATTGTGTAGTTTTTTCTTATTAGGGATTCTTTTTGTCTAATACTTTTCTTTTCTTTGTTTTTTATTCCTGTGTGTATTTTGAATAGTTTGGTTATCTTCTCTCTTTGTTTTTTTGGGAAGTTTGTTGGTATGGTTGGATCCATCTCGGATACTGCTTTAGTATAATATTTTTTTCTTTGGTGGATCAATATGTTTTAGTTATTCCCTTAGTTCTTTCTTTAATTGATGTGTTTTTGGTTTCGGATACTTCGGAAGTTACTCTAAAAATTATTTAAGATTGTAGTTAACCATATTGTTAATCTTCAAAAGAAGTGATGAGTTAATATTCTGAAACAGGAGCGAAGTAGGACCATATCAGAGCCCCTCTTTCTTAATCTCAAGAATTTATGTAGATTTTGTAGATTTTTTGTTTTTTTACTCGTATCTAAGTCGTTGTTAAGCATATTGTGAGGTCGTGATTAAATGAGTAATAACCAGAATCAAGTCGAAGATAAGGATTATTCACTCCTCAGTAGGGAGG
>CAYTEI010000092.1:0-2648 GCA_964436705.1 uncultured Thermococci archaeon | reverse complement strand
ATTGATATGGCTATCCAGGAAGCCAAAAGAAAGGTAGAATCTGGAAGAGTATACGATGCGGAGAATGAGAAGGTTAGGATCAGGTGGATCAAGGCCCTAGGATATCTAGCAAACTCCTATCGACAACCCATCAAGGATAAAGACTTAGAAGACTTGACTGAAAGGATTGAAAAATTAGAGGAGGAAGAAGAAAATGACTACAAAGAAAGAATTAGATAATCAAATAAAGGGATTAGAGGAAGAAATCAAAACAAAAAAACACCAAGATCACCGTACAGAAGGGATCCCCGAGGAACTCCAAGAAATAATAAAACCACCTATCGGGTTCAAAAATGGATTACCCCCTAAGAATAATCTTGGAGGATTAGACCCTGAAGATTTACAGGAGTACCTTGAGTTTAGGAAGGGCTTTCTTAGTGAGGAGGATTTAAATATTGCTCCTCAAGACTGGGAAACTTATCTTTATAATCTGGATAACAAAAAAAGTGAGGATGACGAATTTGAAAGAAATGAAAAACCGATAAATAAACAACGAGATCGATACCGCCTAGCAAGGATCACTAAAAAACTCCGAGAACAAGACCAATTCTCCATCAAAAAACTGCAGAAAAAAGCCGAAGAAGAAATAGATAGTTTACTAGTTAGTAAGTGTTTAGATGAGGAAGGAGTATTCTTAAAAGAATTTAAAAAGGAAAACAACCTCTTAAACGGGCAAGGCCCAAAAGGAATTCAAGAAATAGCAATGCTACAAATCAAAGAAGCAAAATAATAATCCTCTTTTTTAGGATCGAAAATTTTTTGGGATCGAGTTTACCTGATCTCAGAGTGTTTCTCTATATTTTGAGTTGTATTACTCTATTACATTACGTATTACATCTAATACGAATACGAATGTAATACAGACATCTTGAATTTAGAAGTTATAGTTTTTTCTCAAGATTTGGATAACGGGAGTGATCGTGATTGAGTAAAAGATCTAATAGGAAAAAAGTTCCTATGAGTATTAGATTAGCCCTTGACACAAAGAAATCTCTAGATCGGTTACCACAACCTAACTCTGAATTTGCACGAAAAGCCATAGAAGAAAAACTAATCGGAGCCACAAAAAATAAATCAAAACTCCAGAAAAGAAAAAAAGTACTAAAAAAACGTAGGAAAAGAATACAGAACAATTATCATGACGAAATCAAAGAAATAGACACAAAACTAAACACAGTAAAGAAAAAACTAAATGAAATAGAAGAGAAAGAAGAAAACCAGAAAAAAAGAAAAACAGAAGAAAAAAAGAAACTCAAGAAAGCCCTAAAACAAAACACCTACCAACACCTCTCTAAAAAGAACTATGTTCCTAAGAATGCTTTTGAATTCGATATGAACCAATCAAACATCTTAAAAAAACTAGAAGAAGAGACCTGGACCCATCTCCTCGCAGAAATACACGAAGAAAGAACAGGAGAGAAGCTAGAAAAGATTAGAATAGCGGATGAAGATGGTTCTGAAAGCTTTTCTCTTGAAGTTCCTGATGATCCTAATCTCAATTCTTTATCTAAAATTTAAGGAGGACTAATTATGGATATATACAACACAAAAACAAACTTAAAAACACAATTCAAAGATTAAAAAATTCTGATTATCCAGAAAAGGATTTGAATGAACTTAAGAAGTTTAGGAGGCATATTAAGGCGGAAGGAGTTGAAGCAATGAGAGTGAAAAGATACCTAGACTCCTTTGTCACTCTAGCTCCTTATATCAAAAACTTGTCTGATCCGGAGAAAGAGGATCTGAAAAGGTTGGTGGCGAAGATTAATAATGATGAGTTGAATGGTAAAGATTACTCGGTTTGGACACGAAACGAATACAAAAAAACACTAAACAAGTTCTACAAATATTTCACAGGAGAAGAAGAACCTGAATTAATAGATTTCATGTCAACAACCATAAAAGAAAAAGACAAACCAATGACAACCCCAGAAGAACTCCCAAACCCAAACAACGTAAAAGAACTAATAAACTCAAGAGACAAACTAAGAAACAAAACCCTAATCTTCTTCACATGGGACACAGGAGCAAGGATCGGAGAAATCTTAAACGTGAGGTGGAGGGATGTAACCTTTACGGAGAGGGGAGCTAAGATTCGGTTTAGAAAATCTAAATCAATGAAAAGACAAATCCCAATCTACGAATCAGTAGAACATCTAAGAAAGTGGAAGGATAGGACTCCTAGCCCTGGGCAGAGTGATCCTGTTTTTGTTAATATTGGTAGGAGAGGGAATAATGATAGTTTTGGTGAGCAAATGAAGTATGCGGCTGCTGCTAAGGTGTTTCGCCAGGCAGGGAAGAAAGTAGGATCAGACTACAAAACCAATCCTCACGCATTCAGGAAAGCAAGAGCCACATACCTAGCATCAAGAGGGATGAACGCAGTCCAGCTTTGCGAGTACTTCGGCTGGCATGACTTTGAAACTGCAAAAACATACATAAGGATGGCGCAGAGCGACCTAGACAACGCAATAAAAGGCATCGAAGGAATAGAAGTTAAAGAAAAAGAGGAACAGGAAGATCTAAGACCAATCGAATGCCCAAACTGCGGAACCATAAACCCCGCAACCAGAAACTACTGCAAAGAATGTAATCAATTAATTTCTAAG
>CAYTEI010000091.1:0-5031 GCA_964436705.1 uncultured Thermococci archaeon | reverse complement strand
CCTAGACCTACTAAAAGAAAAAGGACCAGGTAAAGAAGCCGCAAACAAAATGATTCAATCTTACCATGGTGAAGAATAATGGCACAACATCAATACATAGACCAAATAACAGAATTCTCAAAGAAAGAACTTAAAAAAATACTAAAAACCATAAAAACCCCAATCTGCTTGATCGGAGGATGGGCAGTACATTTACAAGCCTCCCAACTATTAAGAATCGACGAAAATCTAATCAAAAACTCAATAAAAAACCTACTCAAAAAGCCCTAAGAACATCTGGAGTCTCTCCATCCCCTAACTATTTCTGTGCTGTTCTTATCTGATTTTCTTCGTAGTGTGTCCTGTATCTTCATTGCTTCCCGGATCTTCTCCCGATCCTAAATTTGGAGGTGTTTTATTGTGGCTTATTTCTCTCTTTTGTTTCTGAACTATTTTCATTTATTATTCTTATCAATTAAGTTTGAGGGATAAATTTATTCTTGTGGGTGTTTTTTGGTTTTTTGTTTCTGTTTTTTCTTGGGTTTTGTGTGTTTTCGATTATTATAATCGTGATTATATTTTTTCTATTTGTGATCTAATTCATTTGCTATGGTTGGCGTGGGGTTCATTAATAGAAATCAAGAACTAAAATTCTTAGGGAATCGGTGTGAGATAGATCTGGGTTGGTTATTCTCTATGAGGGGTGTGGAGTTGGTGGAAAGGGTTCTGTGAGGATGAGAATAAGGTTTACTTCAGCACCTCCGAAACCAATGAGAAGAAACTAAATTAATAAAGAAGGATTTAGATCTCTCTTTAGGCAGAAAGACAGGTGGTAATTTGTTATTAATAGTACTTGGGGGTTCGGAGTTGTGGGTTTTTTATGTTTTTGTTTGGTAGCATTGTTTTAGTATGGGGTCTGTTATTTCGTAGTGTATGTTTCTGCCATTTTTTACTTTTTTTATGAATGATGCTTTTCTTAGGTTGGTTAGTATTCTGTTTAGGACGCTGTCAGATATAGTTTGGTTCTCTAATCTTTCTAAATGTGTTTTAATTTCTTTCCATTTATTTTCATTCTTTGCAATACTCTCCATAACTCCTTTATACCTGTTCTTCGCTGAGTGTTTATTGCTTAGAAAGCCTTCAAATTCGTTTCGTGCCAGTCTCTTAGCTTCTTCTAGGACTTCTTGTAGGGTTTCTTTTGATGGTTCTTTTTGGGTTGATTTTCTTCCGAATTTTACTAGCCATCCTACGATTCCGTCTAGGTTGTTGACTGCTTTTTCTAGTAATTCTTTGTTGATTTCTTTTTCGGTTTGTTTGAAGCCTTTTTTTAGGAATTTTTGGCTAGTTTCTTTGTTAAATTTTTTTAGTTTGATTTCTTTGTATTCTCTTCCGTAGAGTGCTGCGTCTGGGTCCTCTATTCCGATGAAGTCGTATAGTAGTCCGACTTCGGATCCGGTTAGTATGATGTTTAGTTCTGAGTAGTCGTATAGGTGGGCGATTATTCCTTTGAAGTTTTTTCCTATTGGCCCTCTAAGGCTTTGAACCTCATCAAAGGTTAAAACGACATTGTAGGTTTCTAATTCTTTGAATAGTGTGGATAAGTCGGTTCTGTCATCTCCCCATGAGAGGTTTATTCCTGTGCCTGCGATTTGGATCCCGCTAATGTTTCTTAGCTTTTCCTTTATATTGTTCCAGATCCCTTCATTTTTTTTGAAGAAGTTGTTTATGCTGGATTCGATGTTTCTGTATAGGCTTTCTTTTGATCTGGGATTTATATTTCTGAAGTCTACTATTATGTGTGGGATTTGTAGTTCGTTTAGTCCTACTTGGAGTAAGGATGTTTTTCCTATTCTTCTTACTCCTGATATTACTGTTAATGGATTATTTTTTACAGATTGTTCTGGTTCTTTGAGTTCTTTATCTCTATTGAATAGGTCTTCTTTTTTTGTCTTGGGTCTTGGGTCGAAATAAATAACAACCACCCCAGAAGCTAACTACTACCCCAGAAGTTAAAAAGATTATGAACCCAAAACCCAGAAAACAACCACACAACAAGAAAACCAAAACAAAGACCCCACACAACCATTTTGGGAAAAGCCGAATAACCCCTTATTACTTGTTATGCTTTTTCTTAGATCTATAAATTAGTTATTTATATTGAGATCCTTTTAATTCAACGAGAACCCATTATATTAATTGAGAGACTAATATTCCCGAAGAATGTGAGATCGTCGGAGAAAGCGAAGATTCAAAAACTGGTAAAAACCCTCAAAGAACTAAATAGATAAATGGTAGGATGTCTGAGACTGAAGAGACTGAGACTATTAGTACAGAAGGATTTGTAGGTCGAAACCCCAGAATCAAAGAGACCAGAGTACAAATAGCCGATATAGTACAGAAATATACAGAACTAGACTGGTACAATAAAAAACAAGTGAAAAACTAGAATTAACCCTCAAACAGATACTGAAAACACTAAAATCTTAACACGGGAACACAAAATCCATCAGAAAAATCATTAGATCCGGAAGATCACAGAAGACTGCCACATGACACACATCTTAGGATTAGAAGACATACGAAATACCAAACAATCTAATTCCTACTTATTAACCCTTAATCCCGCTCCAAGATCCTTGGGGAGATATATAATCTTGTTCCATCAGATCATTATATTTTAAGCCTCTATTCTCTCTTTTTTTGGTGGTTGGTTATTTTTGTTCTTGGTTTCTGGGTTTTCTTGGTTTATTATTTTTGTTAGGGATTTTTGGGGTTCTATGTTTTGTTTATGGTTTTATTAATTAGGATTGGGTTTGGAGGTGTTTTTTTCTGTATTTTTGGATGAAGTTTCGGATTCTTTGGATTTTTTTCTGTGGTAGTTCTTCTTGTTGGAAAACTCCTTTGAATGAGTCTTCAAATCCTTCTCTATTGATTTTGTTATTTACTTCTTTTAGTGCTTTGTTTAGTTTCTTTGAATCTCCTTTACCTAAATGTTTCTCTAGTTTATCGGGTTCGATGTTGTTGGAAAGCGGGATTACATCTCTGGCATCGGTGAGACGTCCACTGTGAAGTTTTACAGCTATTAACAATTCTTTCTCAGGCACCTTAGCTTCAACAGATTTTTCAGATCCCTCTATTATCTTTGTTATCGAATGTTCTTTGAAGTACTCGTAACTCCATTTTGCATCAGTTTGACGGCACTTTAAATAGTTAACAAGTAGATCAATTGTTACCGGGAGTTCTTTATTTTTTTCGTAAGCTAAGTATCGGCCGCTGTAAACATCCAGATCCACATCTTCAACTCTTTCGAAACCTCTATCCTCTAGTATTTTTTTGGATTTACTGAGTTCTTGTTTTGGAATAATGAGATCGGCATCTATTGAAAATCTGTGTTGATAGGCGGAAACTGCGTAACCTCCTACTATCACGAAGCGATGATTCTTATCTATGAGTTCTTGTATTGTGTTGAAGATTTCGTTTTCTCTCTTGATGAATTTTTTCATTGTTTGATCAGGCCTCGTTCTCTGTACTTTGTGTCTAGGTTGAGTTCGTACATTTTGTCTAACATTTCTAGGGCTGGTTGGAAGTTGGCTTCGTATTTTTTGGCCCATTTTATTGTTTCTTTTAGTGGTTGTACTCGGGCGTTTTCAACCCATTCTGTTTTTTTCTTGTTGTCTTGTGGGTATAGGACGAAGTAGATGCCTTCTGTATCTATGCGTTTTTTTACGTTGTGTTTTATGTTGAAGGAGTTAAAGAATTTTTTCCATTCTTTTAGATCTTCTTTTAGGATATTAACGAAGATGGGATAATTATTCCTGCTTCTACCGATTTGGTATCCGCCTTTGGTCCATATGTAGATTGCGTCGGTTTTTGTGTATCTGTAATAATTGTTTGAATAGTTTGGTAATAGGTAGGCATTCTCTAAATCTATTTCACGGCTTAGAACGTTTCTTGCCAGCGTTTGGAATTCTTTTTGGAATTCTTTGTCCTTTATATAAATTCCTTTTTCTTTTCTTTCAATTATATTGTTTTTTATTAGTTTCTGGATCCATTCGTGAGTGTAGCTGTAGGATACATTGATTTTTTGATAGATCTGGTTGATCGAATCTCCCTCTTCAATTGCCAAAAGAATTTTTGTGACATGTTGATTGATTAGATCCAAGCCCATATTATCTATATAGCGATAGGTACTTATATCATTTACGGAAACCAACAACACCAAACAAAGAACCCTACACAACGAAGAACTCTT
This sequence comes from uncultured Thermococci archaeon, assembly GCA_964436705.1. GTDB lineage: Archaea > Methanobacteriota_B > Thermococci > Thermococcales > CAYNOZ01 > CAYNOZ01. Next base: position 800 of record CAYTEI010000091.1, on the reverse strand, counting down.
CTACCCTCATCCTTGGTCCTTTCTTTTTGGTTTTTGGTTGGTAACCTTTTAATATTTTCCCACTTATTATTAATATGGTGGGATAATGGGTTCGTCAAAGAAAGGCAAGATAGACTCAAAGGGAAGAATCGTAATACCCAAAGAGTTCAGAGAGAAACTTGGATACAGGAAAGGAGAAAAAATCATCATAAAACAAGAAAACAACAAAATAATACTGGAAAAAGGAAATCTAAAAGAATTCTTCGGACTAGAAGTTGAAAGAACGGGGGAACCAGAATGGAAAAAACCAGAAGAAATAAAGAAAATCTGGGAATAGACACAAACATCCTAGTAGCATACCTAGACAAAAAACACCCCGATAACCCAAAAACCAAAGAATTAACTCAAGAAACCAACTTTATCTACCTAAGCCCAACAGTAATACACGAAACCTACCACACCCTAGTCTACGCCCAAAAATGGCGAAGAAAAAAAGCAGAAAAAGTCCTCAACAACCTAATAAACATAGAAGACACCAAATACCTAGAACAAAACAAAAACACAACTAAACTAGGACTAAAAATAGCTAACAAATACGAAATCGGAGGAAGAGACTCACAGATAATCAGCACCCTCCTAGGAAAAACAAAAAAACTAATAACCCTAGACAAAGAACTACTCAACCACAAAAAAATAAAAATAAACAACAAAACCCTAAAAATCAAAAAACCCAAACATAAAACCAATAACACACCCCCCACATAAATCACTATTATTCATCCAGCTTGTTTACTGCATCTTCTATTCTCCCGCTCATTTTA
>CAYTEI010000090.1:0-5072 GCA_964436705.1 uncultured Thermococci archaeon | reverse complement strand
CATAGAAATACTTTTGAAATTTCACAAGACAGCAATTATTTGTTGAATGATTTTGGGTTTTCTGCTGGTGGGAATGAAAATAAGCCATTTTATACCTCTACATTAAGCAGTTTTAGTGATGAGACATTTACAGCAGTGACAGATAGTTGTTCATGTCCGGGATTAAATACCAATTGGGAAATAGACATGTCTGATTATTGTGTGATTAATTCAGATTGTGATTTAGGCACAGGTAATATAACTTTTATTAATACAGGAAATGCTACTTTTAATGCTACAATCGACACACAAAACATGGAAGACCCAGCTACTGGACAGTCTCTATTCATAGGAAATAAATGTAAATTGAATTCAGGATAGAAAAATATATAAATGAGGGAATTTTTAAGATAACATGGCACTAAAAAGCGAAAATTTCACAGGCAACGATTGCAGTGGTAGTGATGGAGAAAAGAATAGAGTTCTAACTCTGTCTAATTCTAACAAAACTTTAGATACAGGTTTCTTAGTGTTTTTAGATGGAAACGCTGTAGTAAACGGCACGCATTATTCAGTTAATCATAAATATGCTAGTTCAGAAATAACTTTCTCAGTGGCTGTGTGGGATAGTCAAAATATAATTATCCATTATTATGTGGATGAAGTTCCAACGGGACCAGTTGGATTAACTAAGGATGAATTTAGAAAAGTAACGCATTTCAGTAAGGATTATATTTCAGATGGAGATTTAAATTTCCTACTAAATAGGGCTACAGATTCAGTAAAAAAGGTTATCAGTAGTCTAACATGGTTGGAAAAGACTGAAGGAGATATTGATGGTTCAAACAAAGAATTTAAGGTTAAAAATACGCCTATAGCTGATGCAAATTTAGATAAAAGTTATAATACTGAGGACGTTGATGTGTTCTTTGCAAAATATGATGATTCTACTAATTTCATAGAGTACGGAACTAAAAAGAATATTTCAAATATCCAGGATAAAGAAGGAATAATTACTGTGGATACATCTCCTACCAGCACAACTGCGGAAGCGGGTGTTTTTGTAACTTACAGAACTTGGAACAAAACAGATTTGTCTTATGATCAAATTTTCCTGGCCATTTACTATTATTGTGCTTATCTAGTAAAAAATAAACTAGAAGGAACAGCTCCGGATTTCAATTTGATAGGTGCCAGTTATTTAAGAAGAGACGCAGTTGGAGGAGATTGGTTAAAAAAATGTTACGACATCTTAGGTGTCGAAAATTATGTAAATTTTCAAAGAGCAGAGGGCTCTAGTATATAATGAGCTTCACACTAACTACAGAGGATGAAGTAGACAGCTTGTCCGGGAAAAATGCAAATTCAAACGTAACTTCAGATCAGAAAAGAAATTGGGTTGCTCAGGCTGAGGGATATTTGTGTTCATTAATAAGATATGATTTATTAACTAATGAAGCAAGTTTATCAGGTTATGCTAAAGGAATATTGTCTGAGTATTGTGCAAGGTATGCAGCTATGCAGGTAGTTCTCTATGACATGTCGGGCTGGACTAACAGAATAGAAGCTGAAGATATAGTACAAGCCCATCAGCAAAGAATGAGAGATATAGAAAGATTATTGCTAGATAGTAGAGTTCAAACTTTCTTAACTAAACAAAGCTAAATAAAGAAAATGGAAGGAAATTCTAAAGAATGAGTCCGGAAAAAGACGATGGTTCAGTAAGGGTAAGAAAGGGTTTAAAAGAAGAGCAAGTAGTACCTATGACGCCAGCAATAGTTGATCCTACTCCAATAGGATTTCCTTGGCCCCAGGGTAAAACTTGGGATACTGAAGGAGATAAAGGTCCTTTCTGGATTTCAAAAGTAGCCGCTGGTAATACAGATATTATTCTAGACAATTTTGAATTGACTGCAGTTATAATTCACGCTTGGATTTATAACAGAACGGGAAGTGACCAAACTTACGATTTTCAAATTTTCAATAACACAACTGGGGAGGTACTAAAAGAGTTTACTGGCTTAGAAGTTCCACAAAAAGGAACTAAAACTTATGTAACTTTAGCAGGAACAGATAAGGTAAGTTCAGGTGATATGATAGTGTTCTACATAACTAAAGGGGTAGTTGGAACAGGAAGTGATCAGTTAATATTGGGAGGCTGTGCATTACAGTTAACCTATTTAGTAAAGGCTTCGGGAATAGAAAATTATAAAGGAGTTCAGTCCTTGGAGGTGTAGAATGGTTAAGAATAAAGATGTCATGGATAATATTATGGACGTAAAGGAAAGGGTTAGTAGAATTGAACAGCACCTAAAGGCTCAAAACAATAAGATTTTTAAAAACGAGAAGGGTGTTAAGGGGAATAAGGACGATATAAATAACCTGGAAAAGAGGTTTGCTAAATGGGCTGGCGCTTTCGCTGCAGCAATATTGATCATAGAAATTTTAATTAAATCCGGAGTTCTTTTAGGAAAATGAAAGGTTTAGAAAACAAAGAAGGAAAAAACTCTAAGACGAAGATTGGTGCTGTTCTCGTAGGAGCAGGTACAGTTTTAACAACAGTTGGAAACATGGTTCTAGGAAATGTTTCTTTTGCCGACGGGGTATTGCAATTATTGCCTCAGATAGGGACTGTTCTTGCAGTGTTTGGAATTAGAGATATTCCAATTTTGAATAACATAAAAGTGAAATAGATGTTATGACGTTTGTCAGTACATAACCGAAAAATTTAAATAGTAGCGGGTATTTCTTTTAGTATTCTTTGGTTCAGGGAATCATTGATAGGCTGGATTGCAAAGTCTAAGCCGCCTCATTAAGCAGGCAAAGGGGAGTCCACGTGCTACCCCGCGCCTGTTTAAATTATCAGGAAAATGGCAAAACAAGAAAAATTCATACATGTGAAAGGAACAGGAAATATCAAGGAATCAGATCTGGATAGATGGGAGTGCCCTATCTGTAGAGAAAATAAAGAACCAGAATGTAGATTTAATCTAAAACAAAGTAAAAGATATATGATTTGGCCTTGTAGGTTTTGCGGAAGTAAATTATTACTGGATCCTGAAAAAAAGAGAAAATGAGAAAAAGAGAACAAATGTACAAGGAAGAAGCAGTAGAAACTATGTCTGATGTAAACATTCTAAGAAATATTAGATGTCTAGATGTAGAGGAAGCAAAAGAAGCTGAAGATATATTAAATGATGGAAAAATTCCCTTACTAAGATTGAAAGTATACTTTGAGAGGGATTGGAATAGACCTTTATTCTCAGACAGTTATAGTCCTGCACAGGCAAGAAAAAAATTGAACTTAATTAAAGAAGGAAATAAGAGGTTCTTGTCCTTAGATGTAGGTGTTAAAAGTATTTTAATAAATAAAAGTAAAATCTTTAAGGTAGTAGTTGAAGGAGTTGAGGGTTGAAATGGCAATAGAAAAAATAACGTTTAACACAAGATTAGTAAGAAACGGAAATAGTCTATCAGCTATAATCCCGAAGTACGTAATAAGAAATCTAGGAATTAGAAAAAGAATCACTCTCACCGTAACTAAATTTAAAGGAGGAAGAAAAGCATGGCAGTCTACAAAAAAGCAAACATAAACGGTAGTTGGCAATTTGTTAAGCTTTCTGATGAAGAAGAAGAACAAGTGGTCTGGAAACACAGACAAGATATAAAGAAACTTGCTAGAGAAGCAGTCTTAGACGCTTCAAGTGTAATTTCAGACGTAGGGTTCGGAGATAACAAGAATTTAACACCAAACTTAATCAGAGCAATAGCCCCGGTAATTCTGGAAAGGAGAGCAGACCACATCTATACTGCATTACAGAACGAGATAGATAGACAGCTTGCTCAAATGGAGTGATCTCCGTAGGAGATTGTCCTAATATAGGTGAAAGGAGGTAAAGAACTTTCCAAAAATGGTAGAAATCAAAAACGGTAACGAAAGTCAGCAAGAACTAAACCAGGGAAATCAAGAGCAAGGCCAACAACAAGAAGGTCCTGCAAAACAAGATGATTTCTCTAAGTTAGACAAAGCTGGACAAGTAGAGCCACAAGGATTCAACCCAGAAGAATACATAGGTTATGTTAAGTACATAGAGTCTATTGAGGAGCGAGTAGGAGAGTATGGCTTTTACATAGTCATAAAAACTGAAAGAGTAGATGATGGGAACAAGGAAATAAGAGCATCAAAAATGTTTGGACTTCAACAGGATGAAGAAGGAAATTGGGGATGGTCTCCAGAATCAAAGTTGTTCCACTTCTTACAAAAGATGGGAGTTAACCATTACTCGCAATTAGTAGGAAATCCTCAGTATGAAATTCTAAAGGATAACTCTGGTAACACGTACAGGAGAATAACAGGTGATAAGGTCTTCATTGTAAAACTTCAGGTTGATCAGAACAAGAAAGGAAAACAGTTCTTAGCATTTTAAAATGGCTGATGAAGAAAAAGAAGATAAAAACAAAACAGAAGCTAAAGAAGAGCCAGTAATTGATGAAGAATATGCTAAGATTGTGGACGCCAGGAGAGCAGTTTATGATCTTGAAATCCAGAGAGAAGAAATCAACAAGAAACTGGAAAACAAAGACAAGATTATAAGTTCCTGGAAAAATCAACTTGAAAAGATAGAACTGGACATCAGCAGAGCCAGAGCTAACTTAAAGGCTCTAATGAAGAGTTACTATAACAGTTAATCCTGGGTACGAAAGAGGTTAAATTTTACTTTATTTTTTTTTATGGCCTCGCCTGGTGGCTGGTCTCGGTGGAGTGTGACTGTCATGCGGAATACGGGTTCGATTCCCGTAGAGGCCCTCAAATAAAGCGAGGTAATTTAATGGTAGAGTAGGGGAGTCTTAAAGAGCCACCCTTGTCCAGGTTCGATTCCTGGCCTCGCTAAATTAAATAAAAAACAAACAAGAAAATGGAAAAAAGTAAAAAATTAGAGAATTTCCCGGTAAGGTACATATCAGAAGATGATGTAGAAAAGTACTATAATTGCAGTGATTTCTGTCATATAAGTGTACCGCCTTATCATTCAGGAATTATTCTCTATAATAATGAGATTGGATGTTATCAGGGTGAAAGGTTAATAGTAAAT
>CAYTEI010000089.1:3129-5224 GCA_964436705.1 uncultured Thermococci archaeon | reverse complement strand
GATGAGTTCCTTATAATGAAGGCTACAAAAAGAAATTTTCAACTAAATGAAGGAAATAACAAAAAAAGCCATATAAAGTATTAAATCAAATAGATATAAATCCTAAAATACTTAATAACTTTTTCTTAAGTACTTATCTTAATTTTAAACTTATATAAAATTAAAAAATATACAAAAAAATTACCTTCTATTCACTGAATTTTCTGTAGGCAAGAGCCAGGACTATTAGTAATAGAACTATTAGTGCCATTATTGCTTTATCTTTTGAGTTCAGCTTGGGTGTCGGTTCAGAGTTTGTTTGGTTGTTATTTGAGTTAGTTTTATTAGTTTCTTTGACTCCTTCTGTCTCCTTCCCCGTTGTTCGTTTGGTTTTATTAATCTCTTTAAATAAAGGATTTCTAATTTGATAGTGAATTTTTGCTGACAGATTTGAACTAAATTGTACTAAATCGAATTTTATACCTAAATCTTTCTTATTTACTGTGTATACCACTTGATCGTTTTTTGAGTATATTTCCTCGTAGGTTTCGGTTTCACCTTTAGTTGTGTTTAATTTGTAGTGGTAAGTTTTTATCTCTGTACCATTGACGATTCGTTGGTCGGTTTTATTTGAAATTAATTTGACTTTGTCTGATCTTTTGTATCTCTTTAATCCCTTCCTTACTAGATCATTGAGAATTCCTTCGAATTCTTGTGAAGTTTTAGTGGTATTAAATTGAAAGAAGTGGATGGTATGGGATCTTTCCTTATTGGGAGTAATGTAGGTCCCCTGCAATCCATTTAAGAAATCATTAGATATTCTTTCTTTCTGTCCTATTTGATCACTTGATGAGATAAGTTTTCTAACTGTTTCCAATCCAAGACTAGCGTTTCTGGTTATCCAATCTTTATTACCGATCTTAATTGATTGAAGCACTTTTTCATAGTCTATGATACCTTTTCTTTCGTTGAAGTATCTTTCTGGGTAGAGAATCTCTCCAGTACTACTGGGAATCTTCTCAGTGAAAGCTTTTTCTATTCCTTTAACCCCTTCCTTCTTGTACAAGTATTCCACGAAATTTCCACCTTCATTGTAGAGAAAATCTATGGATTCTTTATTAACATTACTTTCAAAGATTTTCCCTCTAACCTCGCTTAAAGAAGCATTTATATTATGCTTATTCAATACTTTATTGGTGATGAAAACTGCATGACCCTCTTGAAGAGCTCTATATGCTAATCTCTTGTCAGGACTCTCTATTCGGGATATCTTTGATGTCAAATTATATTTTTGATCATCTATAGCGTGTACAAGCTCATGGATAATAGTTGCCTTTAATAGTTCCTTTTCCTCGAACTTAGATTCTTTTGCCAATTTATCAAAATTACTCGGTATTAAAACTAATTTATCAAGAGGGTAAAGATATAGTGCCGGTGAAGTTTTGGTGTACGTCTCTGATTTATTTAGATACGATAATCTGTTATTAATCTGAGTTCCATTCAAATCTGAATATTTTTTAAGTCTGATACTTTCTCCTTTAATAAGAAGTTCCCTCGCCCTAGACCTATTAGATCTTACAACCTCAAATTTATCCGTGAGATCTTCATCCATCTCAGATTCTACATACGATTCCATTTCTTGGGCTAATTTTTCTTCTTCAAATCCACTTAGACCTTTAATAGGGCTTGACAAAGAAATGAATATAATAAAAAGTATTATTAATCCTTTCAAGCTACTTGATCTCATAACTTCAACCATACCTCATTATTTTAGGGATCTTAAAATTTTTTCGCTCACATAAACTTGGTGGAAAAAGCCAAGAATCCTTAAAAGGGAAAGTGTTGGTTTTTTATATCTTAGTATTTATGTTTTATTGGTTGTATTATGGCTAAAGTTTGGGTTGATCAAGACAAGTGTGCAAGTGCCCAGGTTTGCACAGGTATAGCTCCAGAAATCTTTGAACTAAACGATAAAAATAAAGCCTATGTTAAAGGAGAGAATGAGGATCTAACTGGTGATAAACTAGATAAGGCTAAGCAAGCTGCGGATTCCTGTCCAATGAACGCTATTCTTGTGGAAGAATAGTTTCTATTATTTTTTTATTTCTTTGCTTCA
>CAYTEI010000089.1:0-3119 GCA_964436705.1 uncultured Thermococci archaeon | reverse complement strand
ATTTTCTTAGTCTGTGATTTAGTTTTAAAATAACTTTTAACCAATTATTTCTATAAAGAACATTAGATTAAGTTTGAAATGGATATATCTATTATATTTTATTAGATTGGTTATTTCTTTATAATTCCAAACTGTGCAAAGGACAATATAGTTGGTTAGGTTGAATGAAAAAGTTTTTAAGTTATCTTTTAACTGATTGATTGTGGTTATTATGGTTTTAACGGACGGTGGACATTTTCAAATTTGATAAAGAAGAAGATTATTCCATAAAAGTTGCAAAATTTGGAGGATCACATTTTAAATCGCCCGCAGATTTTGAAAGTGCTGCTGATTACATAAAATCCTGCTTAAGTGAAGGTACAATAGCTTTACCATTTGTTTCTGCCGTTTATGGCATGACAGATCTTCTAAATGACCTATTTGAAGCAAAAGAGGACCCAGAAGGATTTGATGGCCAACTTAATAATATAATCAAGGAATATGAACCATTTATTAACGATAATCCCGAAGAAGAAGTTATCAAGAACGAATTAAAAAGATTCAAAGAAAAGAAGGATGAAATATCTTTGGCTGAGGTGAAGGGCAGAGGGGAACATCATTCAGCTCACATTTTAAAAGGAATGCTAAAAAAGAATGACATTGAATCGATTGCCTTTAGTGGATATCAAGCAGGAATTTATCTAAAAGAAACGGGAAAACTGGATCTAGAGGCTAGTAAAGAAAATATTAAAGAAACCGTCAAAAACTCATTGGAGAAAGATAAAATTCCCGTAATCGGTGGTTATCAAGGAAGGTTAATTACTGATTCCTCTAAGTATGCTTTAGGTGGTAGAGGAAGTACTGATCTTTTTGCTGCGGCTGGATCTGCTGCCATAAATGCTGATAAATTAGAGATTATCAAAGATGAGGATGGGATCTGTCCCGTAGATCCTAATCTATGGCCTAACAAACCTCTTAAAAAACTAAGTTATGACGAAATGATAAAATTATCCTGGCGAGGTAATCCGGTAATTTATCCAACAGCAGTATCCATGGCAAGAGATAACAATATACCAATAAATGTTAAAAAAATTGGTGAAACTGATTTCAAAGGAACTTTAGTAAGTGAAAAGACAATCACAACAGACGAAAGTCCATACGCTGGAATAACACTTAATAGAGCCCAAATGATCACCGTAAAAGACAGTGCCTTTGGAACAGAAGAAGGAAGTCATTACCTATCCAGGATATCAGAGGCCGTAGATAACATAAGATTAATTTCAAGTGACCCTGAAGAAATATCCTTTACATTAATAGAAAAATCAAATGAGCTAATAGGAAATAAAGAAAAAGAAATCAAACAACATCTAAAAGAATATGGGTACTCTCCAGAAGTTAGTCAAGAAAGAGTTTCAATGGTTTCAATCTGTGGAGATTCAATGAGAGAAAGAGTAGGGACATTCGCAGAAATTGTTCAAACAATCGCAGGAACTAACTCCTCAATACTAATGGGAGGGCAGACCAACGAACATAAATCAGCCCCGGCTATATCGTTCTGCTTCAGACCAGAAAAAGGCGAAAAAGTAGTAAAAGTTTTAGCAGAAAAGTTCTTCCAAAAATACAAAAACAAAAAATAACCTTCTTGAGACCTTAATCAGGCTATTACATGTTTTTAATTGTTTACTTTTTTTAACAAGGGTTTTACGTACATTACCAAGCTAAGAAATTCCGAAAATATTTTCTTAAAAATTTTTTAATTCCAACCTATTTTTAAAAGAATTGACCTATGATGGTATTTTTGATATTAAATTTTTTAAGTTATGGAAGTTTTTTTAAATTTTAACTTTATTTTTATCGGAACGACGATCGGTTTGAGAAATGTTTTCTACTCTGCCTTACCAGAGATATGAATACTATTGATCGTAAGAGTACCATGTCGTTGCTAAGCGTATACATGCTTTTATTTCACGGTCTAACATAGTAAGAATAAATGCAGATCCAGAGATTCTTCTTTTTCCTTTTGAACGGGTTCTTTTCCGGGGCATTGATCAATTATTTAGATACTAAGATCCTTGCTCTGCTACTGTTTAATCGTCGTTGGTGCGGTTGGGCTTGTTGGACCGCAATGGTTCTAGATCTACTACCGTACCAGGATACCAAAGGACGTAAAGAGGGAAGGGGCAAGGTACGTTACCTGCACTTTGTACTGAGTCTCAGACCCATTGTGGGGCTCTGGTATATTGATGGTTATAGGGTGGAAACTCAATTGACGGAGCTTTATTGGTTGCTTGGAGGCAATACCATATACTATGGACTAGGGATAAATTTCGATTTCTCTCTGAAAGACATACGTGCTTTCTGTAAGTACATTTGCCCGATTACAGTGTTTTCGAAGGCTAGTTCTGGGTTCTCATTTTTTTGAAGGTTGAAGTTGATAAGGAGAAGTGTATTCAGTGTGGTACGTGTGGTGATGAGAGCCCTATGGATACTAAAGTGGACTAGACGTGAAGGAGGGCTCCAGGATACTTTCTAGAGAATGTATATTATGTTTGGAATGTGTTAATTCTTTTCTAGAAGAATTTTCTTGGTGTAGAGGGTGGTGTAGATTTCGGTGGCAAAGAAAGGTTAAGGGTTAGGCAATAGGGTTTGATCGGTTTTTATAGGTTTTCTCTTTTCTTTCTAAATTATTTTGAGATTCCTTTGGTTCATTTTTGATGTCTTAAGAATAAAAATAATTTTAAGTCTATTTTTGTATTTTCGTAGTCCGAATAATTTGATTTTTAGGATGTATTGCTATGAAAGCTTTATTTTAGGGTGGAAAGGAAAAGATCTATATTAGTAGATAAGGGTGAGAATCCCATGGCTTGCCGTGGGTTGAATCCCGTTATAACTCTTCCATACGATTAACATATTTCTTAATGGTTTCAGAGGACACATGTCCAGCACTACCTACATAATAAGAATCACTCCAAAATTCGCCACCCCAATACTCTTCATCCTTCAAGAAAGAAAATTCCTAAATACTTCCCTTGCAGTAATACTCTTCAAAAATTCTTACTATTAGTAGGACTCCAACCCGGATCAACACTAATAAATAAATGAAGATGATCAGGTTCCAAATCCAGAGCTATAACTTCAAA
>CAYTEI010000088.1:0-5239 GCA_964436705.1 uncultured Thermococci archaeon | reverse complement strand
GTGACAAAGCATAACCTCTAAACTATTTTTTTGTCTTCTAATGATTCTCTTTTAGGTTAATTGTTTGTTTTGTTTAGTGTTTGGAGGATTTTTGGCCAATGATCTGCTTCGGCTTTTGCAATTCCTTTCTGAGTTCCACCCACGTATCTTTGATGGCCGCTAGCAATACTAACGTTTCTGTTCGCGGTAGGTATATACGGAAACCCTATGACATGCCCCGCATTCTCGTACACAATAAATTCATGATCATAATTGAAGTTGTGGTTTTGGAGTCTATTCATAGCTATACCTGTGAGTTTTGCTGAGTTCAAGAATCCATCGTCTTCTCCTGAAATCGCTAGAATAGGTCCAGATATGTTTTCGATAGGGATAGTTGCATTCTTTATAGTTCCTTCACTAGCAACCTGTAAAGATTGATAGGTGCTGTTAACAAAGGGTATGTATGGAATTGGTTCTCCCCTATATGTCCAGGCTACGTCCCCTTCATTCCCGAATATTATGCCACTTCCTGATATGGATATGGTTGCGCCGAATATGTCGAAGTAGGTGGATGAGAGAAGTGCTAATTCTCCTCCTTTAGATCCTCCTATGATCCCGACCTGGTCTCCCTCTACTCTTTCATGGTTTAGGAGGTATTCTCCTGATTCTTTTACGTACTCAATGGGGATGTTATCTATAGAGACTGGGATCTGGTCCACGGGTTCTCCTTTCCAGAAACCAAAATACTGTATGGCAAACGCTACAAAACCATTAGAAGCTAGCATATAAGCCAAACTATCATGAGGACGTCCTTCTCCTCCATGAAGAACTATTACTCCGGGATGGGTCTTGTTTCCTGGTGGTATGAATATTTCGCCGACGATCTCTTCATTTTTTACTGTTTTGTGTTTAACGTTTGGATCTCCATAGGTCCAAGTTACATTAGTTGTTTTTAGTGTCTTGTTATTGTGTTTTAGGGTGAGTGTTAGGTTCCATTTCCCTCCGAATTCGGCTGGAATGTAACAAGGCCTCTTTGTATCATTATGGATAGGTTCCATCATCTGTATCATGGTCATGGTCTGGTCTTTGGATAGTTTGTAGGAACTATTTCTTGGTGTGAATTCCTTTTGATTGCTCCATATATTCCCATAATCATCTTTCGTAGTGATATTGAGTGTGTATTCCTTATTTTTAGATAATTGATTGATTTTTATGTTGAATTCTTTATCGATCTGAATTCTCTCGGGATGATCAATAACTATTTCCTCATTACTTGTACAACCACTAAAGAAAGGAGATATCAATACAATAATAAGCAGGATTGTTAATATTTTCTTATCCATGATGACCAGGCCTTCATTTGAAGATTTATTAATTTTTAATTTGATTCAATTTTTATAAATTTTAATATTTAGTAAAAGAAAAGAAGTCCTAACCTCATCTAAAAATTATGAATTTCTCTTCTTTACTTGATGACTTTATGGTCCCGGATCCTTCCGAAATAACCCTAAAAAATACTTAAATTTTGAGATATCCAAAATATTAGACCTCTCTTTTTCTATCTATCCATATCTTAGTCTTTGTTGAGCAGGTTCTATGGTTGTGATTTTATGAGTAATGATGAGGATGAAGATGAGGATGAGGATTATTCTCCTCCTAGTAGGAAGGAAATCCTTAAGCATATTAATATGGCTATCCAGGAAGCTAAAAGCAAGGTAGAATCTGGAAGAGTATACGATGTAGAAAATGAGAAGATTAGGATCAGATGGATTAAGGCCCTAGGGTATCTTGCAAACTCCTACCGCCAACTAATCAAGGATAAAGACTTGGAGGATCTAACTGAAAGAATAGAAGAATTAGAGGAGGAAGAAAAAGATGACTTCAAAAAAAGAATTAATTAAAAAGATAAGTCAAATAGAACAGAAAATTGAAAAAGAAGGAACCCATCCCAGTGAAGAGATGAGTGATGAGCTCTGGGAGATAATACAACCACCAATCGGGTTCAAGAACGGATTACCACCTGGAAACAATCTTGGGGGCCTAGGACCAGAAGAATTACAAGAATTCATTGAGTATAGAAAGAGTTTTCTTAGTGAGGAAGATTTAAGTATTGCTCCACAGGACTGGGAAACCTATCTATATAAACTATATAGAGAAAATAAGAAACCAGAATCTGAAAAAAATGAGGAAATGATGGACGAAGGACAAGATGAACGCCGCCTATCATTGATCACTAAAAGACTCCGAGATAATGGTCAATTCAGCATAGAGAAACTGCAACGAAAAGCTGAAGAAGAAGGAATCGACAGTTTACTAGTTACTAAGTGGCTAGATGAGGAAGGAATATTCCTAAATGAATTCAAAAAAGAAAACAACCTCCAAAACGGAAAAGGCCCCAAAGGAATCCAAAAACTAAGACTACTACAATTCCATGAGATAAAAAGATAACCATTCAACTTTAAGATCATTACCTCGAATTGTGTTAATGTAATACATAGCGTGTTACATTGAACACGAGGTCGACTACAATAATAGGATCTTGAGTGATCTATCTTTTTTTATTGGATTCTTTGGGTGATCTATTTGGTTAAGGAGTCTTGTGGCGAAATGAAGAATACTACTGTTAGGCTTGAACCTTATGTGAAGGAATCAGTAGATCAGCTACCCAAACCCACATCCCAATTCATAAGAGAAGCAGTAAAAGAAAAACTACACGGAACACCAAACAACAAAACAAATCTCAAAGAAAGAAAACAACACCTCAAAAAACAGAAAAAAAGAACTCAAAAAGAATTTGATACAGAAATAGAGAAATTAAACACTAAGATCAACTCAATAAACAAAAAACTAAGCCAAATCTCCAAAATAAAGAAGGAACAGAACAAAAAAATCAGAAAACACAAAAAAGAATTAAAAAAAGCCCTAAAAAACAATACGTACCAACACATACCCAAAAAAGGATACATCCCCAAGAACGCCTACAAATTCGACCTAAACCAATCAAAAACCCTAAAAAAACTAGATGAAGAAACCTGGGCCAAACTCCTCACAGAAATACACAAACAAAAAACAGGAAAAGAACTGGAAAAAATAAAAATAGTAAACGAAGAAAACTCTGAAAGATTCTTTATTGAAATTCCCGATGATACCAAGCCCAACTCTTTATTAAAATCTTAAGTTAGACTGATATTATGAGGTAATTAAGGTAGGAGTAGTTAATGTCCAATATATAGGAAGATCTTAACCTACTTACAGAGATAATAACTACTTAAAACTAAAATTTATGAATAATAAATAAAAATAACTAATAAATTTCAAATACCTTGATGATTCCTTATGGAAGAACAAAACAAAAAACCATGGAATAAATCAGTAATAATAATTAGTATTATTTTCCTACTATTCACCACCTACATATCCATCAATATCGCAACCACCAACTCTCCTTCGCTAAGTTTAAGTGATGCCGGCCTAGAATTCCTCGACAACGAAAAAGACCCATTCAAAGACAAAAAATACTACTACAACACAGCTGAGAAATATGTTACGGAGAATTATGAGGCCCCTGAAAAAAAGAACATCAAAGCCCTAGAAAAATACCTAAACCAAATAAAACTAAGACCATACAAAGACAATAGTGTTTTCACTTGTACAGAGATCTCTGCAATGGTTGAATGGTTATTAGAAGGAGCAGGCTTTCAAACAAAAATCGTTCTAAACTACGACCTATCAACAAAAACTATACAGATAAAAAGAAAACATGCCTGGATCCTAGTAAACACCACTACCGGATCAGTAGCCGTAGAACCAAAAAAACTAACAAAAAATAATTACAAACCACCAGGCATAATCACCAAACCAAACGGGAAATTCAAGGAGTACTCAGCCTATTACCAAACCTATGAAGACTGGAAACAAAAAATGAATAAAAATATAAGCTTTAAGGAATGGAAAAAGACAATCTACATGAATCAAAACACATGGACTCCCAAATACTACTCACCCAAAGAAATTAAAGAAACTCCACACTCCTACATTAAAGGAGACACAAGAAACGGAACCAAATACAAAATACCTAAAGAACAATTCGACTGGTACAACATCAAACCATACAGTAACACAACAGCAGAATTCTCTAACTGGACTTAAAAACAAAATTATCCAGTAAATCATGTAAGAAAACAACTTATATATCCTATTCCTTTCTTTTATTATTTTAAATTCCTCTTTACAGATTCTAAACGGTTCTTTCCATATTTCAAGGCAATATTTTAGATCGTATATCAATGCGATCTAAGAATTAACCGAAGGCTGATTTGTTACCCAATCCCCTCTTTTATAGTTCTAATTGGTTATGTGGGGTTCTACGACCCCCTCGAAAATCATTCTTATTTGAATTATTTTTTGGATAGAGATTTTTCTTCTAATGATCTGGTAAGAGTTATAAAGGTGATCGCACGTTATTATAAATGAACCACACTATCAAAGGTATACGATCAAGGATCTCTATAGCAAGAAGCTCCAACCTTTACTGGGTAAATACGGGAAATATCCAGCCTGTACTAATCAGACTAAAATAGGATTGAAATAACTGGTAACGAAGCTACTAATTACTTTCAAAGATATAGTACTAATCAGACTAAAATAGGATTGAAATTTTCCATGAAAATAACATCATAAATAATGAGTTTATTGTACTAATCAGACTAAAATAGGATTGAAATGAGGATCAGGATAAAGAGGATGATGAGGGCGTCGAAGTACTAATCAGACTAAAATAGGATTGAAATGTTACTCAAATATAATTAATACAACGATTTATGGCAAGTACTAATCAGACTAAAATAGGATTGAAATCAACAACAAAGACAACATTGTAGATAAAGAAAGTTGGAACTAAACCAATAATTAAGGATCAAACCACCCATTATATCTATCTCCAAAGAAATAATCAAGATAAAGCCCTGAAAATCATTCCACCCTAATCCCAAATATTAAATTAGGACCTGAAAAAGCTTCTATAAGAGGAAACTTGTAAAAACGGAACTTAACCCATGAAGGAAGAACCTAGTCCACATTAACCAATCATTTGTCTTTTCATTATTACGGAATATTTAGATTTTCATTTGAGTATATTAGTATGTTCTATATTTTTGCGGATTTCTGGGTTAGGTTTTCATATGTCGATTTATACTTTATGTAATAGAGGTAACTGTTATGGTTACTAAGAGTGAAAGAAGTAGAAAAGGATTATCAGAAC
>CAYTEI010000087.1:0-5875 GCA_964436705.1 uncultured Thermococci archaeon | reverse complement strand
AGTATCCACGGTTTTTCCATTCATGAAAACACGATTAGCTTCAAGATAAGAGTCCGGAGTTCCTATATCAAACCAGTCTTCGTTATCGAAGGTGTAGCTGTAAACATCTTCGTTTTTATAAAGCCATTGAATAAAGTTTCCTGGGCTATCTGGTGATCCTCCTTGCTTCAGGTATCTTGGTATCTTCTTAAATGTTTTTCGTGGGAATATATAAAGAGCAACCCCTACTAAAGAGCTTTTAGGTTCGTTCGGTTTTTCAACAAAATCAGTAATTTTATTATCATTGCTTAAATTTACTACTCCATACTCTTTTGCTTTTTCTAAGCTTCCAACATCATAAGAAGCCATTAAAGAGGTTTGTTTATCTTTATAAAAGTTAAGAAACCCTTCTAAAGGGAAAGTGAATATATTATCTCCACCAAGAACTAAGACATCATCATCAATCTCATCAACCAACTGCGACATAGCACCAATAGTACCAAGCTTCTCATCCTCTCTATTGGTTTTCTCAACAACTATATTGGCCCCATCACTCCATTCTTTAAACTCATGCTCGAACCTTGAATTAGTCGAGACGAAGATTTCATCAATGTCTAGAGTCTCTAACTTTGAAATAATATGATCAAGGATAGGTTCACCATCAACAGGTAGCAAGGGTTTAGGTTTGTTACGCGTGATCGGCCATAAACGAGTTCCATAGCCTCCCGCCATGATCAAAGCTTTCATTGAAACACCATTCAATAATTAAAGTACTTATTAAATAGTTTACCTAAATCTTTTCCCAAATTTTACGAAGAAAGACGGATTACTTCATCATTGTTCTATGTTTTCTAAGCCTTCAATTTCTTCCTCTGAGATTATTTTACCAATATCAAGCCAGACTATATGATCATCTCGATCATCTTCCCTCTCAATAACTCCTTTTATATACTTAGATCCGCTTGTGGATTCAGAGATTGAACCAATCCTACTCTCATTGACTCTGGAAATTGTATTAACCTCATCAACTACAACCGCAACATTGTCAGCCGAATCTAGATCCAGTAAAATAGCCATACCATCCTTAAGATTCACTTTATCAGATCCTAATCTTTTCTTCAGATCGATAATGATGGTTAGTTCCCCTCTGATAGTTGAAACTCCTCTAATATATTCGCTGGCTTCGGGCAAAGGAGTAGTTTCTTGAACTTCAACAATACCTTTAGTTTGAAAAACATTAATAGCGTATTCCCTATCTTCCAAAAAGAATCTCACTAATTGGAAAACTTCCTCACTGGACTTATTTTTTAGGGACATCATACTATCCCTGATAGATGGAACTTCAATGATTTAAACCTTATCAGTAAAAAAAGACAAAAGAAAACAACCAAGAAACAGAAAAATAAGAAAGAAAATTATTCGAAATCCTTATCGAGATGAGGAACAATCTGTCTCTTTCTCGACATAACATCCTCTAAAAATGCCTCATTACCACTAATCTCAACATCAAAGATATCTTCAAATTTCCCTAAATTATTATCAGGTCCGACAACTAAAGCGTGGGTATCTTCTTCGAGTATATCAGTTAACAACAAGATTAATAACTCGAAACCTTTTTCCTCCCGAACAATTTTCATCTCTTCCACAAGTTCACTACTTCTCGACCTAACCTCATCAATAGCAACAGTCTCAACCTGCCCAATACCAACATCATTACCGTTAAACACGAATTCCTTGTAATCTCCAAGAATAAGATCTCTAGCAGATTTATCCCCGATTTTTGATTTAGCCTTAAACATCTCCTTTCCGTAACTAACTAAATCATCTACACCAGCAATATCTGCCAATCTCTCGGCAACTTCTTCATCGATCTCAGTAGAGGTAACGGACCTAAAAATAACAGTATCAGATAAAATCGAACTTAAAAGGATGCCTGCAGTACTTTTATCAAGATCTTTATCACTATTAAAAAAGAATTCCTTAGCAATAATTGTACAAGTACTACCCCAAGGCTTCATCAATACATTTATAGGGCCAGAAGTAGATAAACCACCTAAATTATGATGATCAACGATCTCAACTAAGCCCGCCGGATCAAAACCATCAACGGCTTGATCTTCATGATTATGATCCACCAAAACAAGATCTTCACCATCGAATCTCTCTAAGAGCTCTGGAGGATCGATATTCCATTTATCCAGCACAAATTGTGTTTCCTTGTTAATTTCACCAGCTCTATAAGCCTTATAATCGTCACCTTTGAATCTAGAAAAGGCTAAAGCCGCACAAATAGAATCTGTATCTGGATTCTTATGACCAATAACTACTTTCTCATCCATGATTACACCTTCATAAAAAATGAAACAATGATTTATTACAGGATCGATCCCGTTCAACTATCCACCCAATTTCAAGATTTAAACAAAAAAATCTAAAATCATAACACAGAACGCTTCATTACTTTGAATATCACTTTTCTCTTTCAATAAAAAGATAACTTTTCACACTCAAATGAACACATTAGACCAGAAATCCTTATAAGTATTGAGATCTTTATTTAGTTAAAGTAGAAATAAGATATAAAATAAGGGTGAATTACATGCCAGAAAGATTAACGAAAAGACAGTTTGAAATACTAGAAAAATTATATGAAAAGGGTCAAGAAATAAAAGTATACACAGTCCAAAGAGATCAAAAAGAGATCTCCGAAGAATTCGGGATCACAAGACAAGCTCTAAGCAATCACCTAAGAGAACTAAAAGAAAGCGGATACATCAGAACTGGGAGAGGATTCATAGATGTAACCAGAAAAGGACTCTCAATACTAGGTAAAAAAGGAGGCGAAGCACTGATCTTCGTAAAAGCCAAGCCAACTAAAAGAAACGAAGCCTACGATGATATACGCGACCTACCGGGAACCGCATCCAGAGTAACAGGAGAACTGGACCTAATCATGGAAGTAGACAGAGACTCCCTAGAAGACGTACTATCCCAACTATCAGAAATCGAAGGAGTAAAGGAAACAGAAACCCACATAATACTCAAAGAACTATAAAAACAAAAAACAACCAAAAAAAAATTTATCGAACACGCAAAAAACAAACACTTAGAAATACAAACACCTTAAATAAAAGAAAATAAGTTGGATTACTCTAAAAAAGATGTCTTAGTGACGAGGGCGGAATACTCTTTTCTTAGTTACTATTCGAACCTTAGCTTCCGAAAGGAAGTGAATAACGTGTCCGACATACATCAATACGAAAAGAAACCTAAAAAAAGCTATCTCTAACATAAAAGAATCGGAATATTCGGAATTCGAATAGAAAAGTGATTCTAATTTCTGACAATCCCTAGAATATAGAAATAAATGATCGATAATTTATCTTACCGTATATTAACTAACTCTTTGCTCTGATCCTTAAAGAATAGCCACTTAACCCATGATATATCCTAATAGTTATAATTTCTTGATTATTTTCCTGAATAAATATTTTCTAATAATGATGAGGAAAGTGAGAGTAGTAAATAGATTCCATGCAATAAACGCGGTTGGTTAGGCTTGTCGTGTGGCCATACCCGACTGGTTAGATATCGGGATTGAATAACTCCTCGATCTGGCAATCGAAGTAAGCAGCAAGTTTGAATGCCAACTCTAGCGATGGATCGTAGCGTTCACGTTCGATTGCGTTTATCGTTTGACGTGAGACGCCAACGGCCGTGGCCAAGCCCCCTTGACTCAATCCAGCCCGTTCGCGGTAAACATCTATTTCGTTTTTCATGGATACATCTCAGCTATTTGTACTGTCGTTTCACATACCAGTGAGAGGCTCCGAAGATAAACGTCAACAGGAGATAACCCCAGATCGCTCCTCGGATAGCTGCGGGAGCGGTATAAACGCCAGTTATGTTGAGGACGACATCTGCCGGAATTCCGATGATAACGACAACGGCAATGAACACCGATGTCGCTTGATTTGCTTCCCACTCCATGTGCTGTTCGAATTCGTCTTTGAGCGAAACTGGCGAGTACCAGTATCCGATCCCCATTCCGATGGAACCAAGCCAGTACAGCCCTAATCCGGCAAAGATCACAAGTTGTTCTTCAGTGATCATCCAAGTCGTCATTGCGATAAAGAAACTGGCAACACCGAATCCAACGGACCGATTTATCCATTTGCTGTATTGTTCGCGCTTTTGAACTTGCTGTTTTGTGGTGAATTCTTCTGTCATGTAAAACACCCTTTACAGTAAAGGATACTTTACACCAATATAAAAGTTTCGGTTCGAGGTAGGTTGCGACCGCCCCCACCTGTTCTGAATGACTTCCACAAGAGCTGAATGTATCCTCTGCATGTTTTACCGGTCTTCGGATGGATTTCATATAAGTCGCCATTCACTGATGCAACCGAAACCGTTCCAAATGATTCTATGTCACACTCGATCCAATCAAGAACCCACAATTATTGTAGCTGAACAGGTTCTTCGCACTCGTAGCATTCCGAAAAAACCCACATACTCCCATCAACCTCTTACTCAACGAGAATAGCTCCTACTAAGATGGGCGACCCGCAGAACGGATTAATGCCAAGTCCCGATGCTTTCTCCGACATATGGTCTAGGAAAGAGAAATTAGAACGATTGAAAAAGTTCCAAGCTCCAAACAAATAATGAAACTCCGTTCTAAAATCCTTCAGAGTATCACGATAAATTGATAGACGAAACCAACATTATTGTGATAGTAAAACCTCAACAGCGTACTGTCCAGCTAATTTCACCATATCTGGTAAATTAAAAAACGGTTAAATACTTTATTAATCTCATCATGACCATTCAGAAATTTCTGCAGTAGAGTTCTTCTATGGTTCTACGAGGCACCATTCGAACTGATCCTTAGATAATCGTTAATTAGTTCCATTTTTTGTATCTCTTTCTATATAGGAGTGAGGATCCTCTTGAATTTCTTTAGGAAAGTAGTAATTAGGTCTCCATGTACTTGATTTTTCATAATTCTTGTTCCAATCCCTATAGATATGGTGATAGGTTTAGTACTTTTTGAACTCCCCGTTTGGTTTGGTGATTATGCCTGGGGGCTTATAGTTACTTATTATTAGTTTTTTTGGGTCCACTGATACTAATCCATCAGTAGTATTCACCATTATCCAGCTATGTTTTTCCACTGCCTCAATGTTCTTAGTTGTTAGACCATAGTTTAATGCAATTTTAGTATCAAATCCAGCCCCCTCAATAACCATTCAAGCATTGCTGAGATCTCAGTACAAGTAAATACACTATCATCTTTATACGATCTTAACTCTACCTGCATTAGAAACTTTTTAAGGCTCTCAATCCCCTTTATCTTTTTTCGATAGACAATCATCACAAAATCCTAAAAACAAAGTATCAGACGTAGAACCACATTCCTCACAATCGTCTTTATAGCTGAACTTCCTCTTATCCTCATCTTTTCCGAGGTAAATACGATCCTTTCGGACCACACCATCATCTTCTCTGTAGCTCCTAGCTAGGTAGCTATGGTTTGAATTCTTGATCCTTTTTCCGGTCTTGGAACTCGAAAAAAGGCATTTAGTTATAAGCTTATTTTGTATTAATGGTTTTTAATAGGTATTTGTAGTTATTAAAAGAGAAGGAGAACTAGAATGATAATAATTTATTTTCTAAAAGGATAAACACAAAATAGCAACATTCTAATGAAGTATTGATCTTTGGGATCAAAGGTTTTAAATATCACTATAATATTATAATAAATAACTAAAATATTGGAGTGAATATTTAGGTGATATTATGAGAGGAAATTGTTGTGAAGGACACGGACACCATAAAAGTAGACATAATAGATCCCACCATAAAAAACACAAAAACCATAAGCACCATAAGA
>CAYTEI010000086.1:0-5876 GCA_964436705.1 uncultured Thermococci archaeon | reverse complement strand
GCCTAGTATGGGGAGTCGAAGCCCACTACTCAGACTTCAAACACCACGTAGACGAAATGATATGCAACTCAGCTGAAAAACTATACGAAGAAGGAAAAGTCGACCTAGGAGACACACTAGTACTAAGCGCCGGAGTACCAACCTCAGTCTCAGGAACAACCAACATGATGGAAATAAGAACAGTAGAAAGCCTAATACAAGAAAAAGCCAACCTAATAAAAGACAAAAAACAAAACAAACGATAAATCAAACAATCCAAATACAATCCAGAAAATCCAACCCAACCAAATAATAAAAAGGCAAGGAAAAATATGAGTTTAAATATTAAATGGCAAAGACTTATTGAAAACGAAAAAACATGTGAAAGATGTGGAGCAACAGAACAAGAAGTAGAAAAAGCTGTTAATAAGCTTGAGAAATCACTAAACCCACTAGGTATTGACGTCACCCTTCAAAAAGAAGAGATCTCTAAAACAGAATTTGAAAAGAATCCTACTTCTTCTAATACTGTCTTTATAAATAACAGACCACTGGAAGAATGGATAAACGGTGATACAGGGAAAAGCGAATGCTGTGACGTTTGTGGCGATGAAAACTGCAGAACCATAATAATCAACGGAGAAGAATACGAGGTAGCCCCCTCAGAACTAATAATTGAGGCAAGTCTAAAGGCCGCTTCCAAGGTGGAGAGCTCATGCTGTGACGAGTCTAGCAATTCATCTCAAAAATGCTGCGGTCAGTAGAAAAGGGCAAGAAACTTTTTACTCAAATACAAATTGCGTTAATTCATTAACTCTAACCCATTAACTAAGAAAAGGTAGATAAAAAAAATTTTTACATTAAGTTATCGGCCATATTGGCAGCGATTGGAATTCTTACTTTATTTCCTTGATAGGCCATGAACATGAGATAAAGCCATAGTACGAATATTATTAAAGTTAGCAAAGTACTTACTAATCCCATTATCATTGAAATTATCCCGAAAGAGAATCCTCCAAGGAATAGTCCTCCACCTAAAAAGCTAAGGATAAAGCTCAGAATGAATAATCCTCCGAAAACCACTGTTGATTGAGCTGCATGAAATCTAACGAACTTATTATCGTTCTCAGTTGCTAAAAAGAATATACCTGTTAAGAAACCTAGAAGATAGGTTAAAGCTCCAGCTAAATTTTCCTCAATCCCCATATCTGTTTCAGTCAAACAATCACCTCCTCAATTTTCCCACATTTTAGCCAAGATAAACTCATAGGAGTACATACATAATTAACTCCATTGAGCCTAAAAAAAATAAAGAGTATCGGCTCTTAGAATTTGAGCCGAATAAAATCTTCATTCGCTGTATTCTTCAAGTACAAATTCAAATTCTTTTTCTCCATCTTTATTGTAACCAGCCACATGAGTAGGGAACCCTAAATCCTTAGCTATGGTAGATTCAAAAACCACTACTCCATCGATTTTAACTTGTCCCACATAACCTTCTATTCCAGAATAAGTTTCTTTCCCAGTTATCTCTATCTTAACTGTTTGTTGTGGAGTTGTTACTTCCCATATATTCCCCTCAGTTAGCTCTCCTTCGGCAAATTTGGTAACCATAGGACTGTAAAGAGATGTGGCTATGAATGAACCTGAAGGACTTGTCATCAACTTATCTCTAACGGAATCCTTGTCACCACTGAAGCTATTTGTATAGGTCGTTCCTCCTTCGATATTAACTTCTGTTTCTATTGTTACTTGGTCGCCAGAAACGGAAGTAACATCCCAATTCAAGATCCCAGAATCATCTTCGAGGGAGAAAGAGTATTTATAATGAACCTCTTTGTCGAAATTGTAGGGATCCCAAGTGGAAGCTTCTGAGGTGTCGTCTTCTGTTCCTTCTTCTGTTTCATCGTTATTTGTTTCTTCTTGGGTTTCTTGTAGTTCGCCTTTTGATCCTTTCCAGGTTCCTGATCCCATATCGCCTTCAACCTTCCATTCACCGGATATTTTGGAACCATCTAGGTTGAAAGAACCGGACCAGGTTACCGTACCTAAGGCTGCGGATCCACTAGCTTCGATTATTCCATCTTCAACGCTGCCTGTTATGTCTCCTCCTCCGTCTCCTTCGAACCATCCGGTTACGTCTCCTGAATCAAAATCTACTGTGAATTGCCATTCTCCACTAACATCTCCTTGTCCAGTAAAGGATCCTTCCCAAGTTCCACAGTATGTGGTAGTTCCAGATAGATCTTGTTCTTTGGTGTCATTTTCTCCGTTTTGATTTTCTTGATCTTCATTTGTTTCATTTTCTTCGTCATATTGGGATTCTTCGTCTGTATTATCCTGTGGTTGTTCTTCTTGTTCTGGTTCTTGATCACTTGTACATCCAGCGGTCGCCACTGACAATATTAGTGCTAAAGTTATAAATAATACTACAGCCATTTTCAAATAATTTCTTTTCAATTAAAACACCAGTTGTATTTTTACTAGCTTAGAGGGATTTCAATTAAGAATAGCGTTGTACCGGGGTTTTTCAGAGATAAGAGTCTGTTCCCTCTTTTTCATCTTGCAAAATGCTAGTATTTATATATAGTTATGAACCTAAAATACAAATAACTTTGGGTTTAAATACGTAAAAAAACTTTACTTTATTTTCTTTAATAAACTTATAAACCTTTTGTGATCCATAAAATTAACATCACTCTCTATAATCTCCAAATTGTAATTACATTAAATTAGGAATAAAAAATGCAACTTGTTATCTTTTCAAAAATAATGATCACAGCTAAAAATTTAACTCAACAGAAAATAATTCTAAGAATTTTCGTGAAGATTTTTTTGGTTTGAGGTTGATTAAGTTGTCATGGTAATAGTAATTTTAATAAAGGTGGAGTTTTGGTTTTTGACATGGATGAGATAGTTGTTCTTGATTTTGGTGGGCAGTATTCACATTTAATTGCGAGAAGAATTAGAGAACTCGGGGTCTACGCCGAGATCAAGGATCCTAGCATTTCTTCTAAAGAACTAGATAATATTGACGATTTAAAGGGAATAATTCTTTCCGGTGGAGCTGCTTCAGTATATGATAAAGATTCTCCAAGTTGTGAAAAACAAATTCTTGATCTAAACTACCCTATCTTTGGTATTTGCTATGGTCATCAACTTTTATCTTTTTTAAGCAATGGTAAAGTGGATAGGGCGGAATCAGGAGAATATGGAATAACTGATCTAAGAGTAGAGAGTTCCTCAGAATTATTAAAGGATTGGAGCGGTAACGAGGTGTGGATGAATCATAAAGATCAAGTAATAAGCATGCCGCAAGACTTTTCACTAATAGCTTCTAGTTCTAACTCTCCAGTAGCCGCTTTTGAACATCAAAATAAAGAAATTTACGGAGTTCAATTCCATCCTGAAGTTACACATACTGATCAGGGTGGCAAGATATTTGAAAACTTTGTTCTAAACATCTGTAACGCTAAAAAGGAATGGAACCCCTCCTACTTAGCCGATGATCTGATAAAAAAAGCAAGAGAAGCAGTAAGAGATAAAAATGCAATTATAGGATTATCAGGAGGAGTTGATTCAACAACCGCTGCTGCCATTATGAGTGTTGCAATAGGAGATAACTTAACTGCGGTCTATGTTGATACCGGGTTAATGCGGCATAATGAAACAGAATTTATACGTGAAACTTTTTCCCATCGGGATCTCGATTTAAAAATAATTGAAAAGAAGCAAGAATACTTTGAGATGCTAGAAGGTGTTACTGCTCCTGAGAAGAAGCGAAAGTTGATCGGTAACAAATTTATAGAGATCTTTGAAGAGGTAGCGGCAGAGGAATCAGCTGATATCTTAGTTCAGGGCACGATTTATTCTGATAGAATTGAATCCGGCATTACCAAACACTCGGAAACGATTAAATCCCATCATAACGTAGGAGGATTACCCGCGGAAATGGATCTTGATGTCTATGAACCTCTAAAAGATCTTTACAAAGATGAGGTCAGGGATATAGCGCGTAGATTAGGACTTCCGGATAAAATATTGAAGAGACATGTTTTTCCTGGACCTGGTTTTGCGATCAGGATCGTGGGGGAGGTAACTCCAGAGAAAGCAGATATCGTAAGGAAAGCCAGTCATATTATTAAAACGGAGATGAAAAAGGAAGGACTATATGAACAGGTTTGGATGGCTTTCGCCGTTTTATTGTCATTAAGAAACGTGGGTATAGAGGGGGATACTCGTAGCTATGGATATCCGATCGTGATCCGTATTGTTGAATCTGAAGATGCTATGACAGCTAACTTCGCTAAGATCCATTATGAGTTACTGGAAAAAATGTCAACTCGGATCACTAACGAATTAGATCAGGTAAACCGAGTAGTTTATGACATTTCGAATAAACCACCAGCCACGATGGAGTGGGAGTAGAACAGTTAAGATCATTTAGATTTTGTTTTGAGGTTGAAAATATGAGTCAAGTTAAAGATCGGATTGCTCGTGAACTGAAACAAAAGATAGAGAATGAAGGGGAAATAGTTGATGAGGGCTATTTAAACGTTAGTGGATTCCTTAATCACCGGTTAGAACCCCCTATACTAAGAAAAATCGGTAAATCTCTTGCAGAAGAGTATAAAGATGATGATATATCGCTTATATTGACAGCTGAAGCGGCTGGTAACGTAATAGCTTATAATATTGCTAGTCAATTATCTAAGATGAAAGATAAAGAAATTGATGCTGTATACGCAAAGAAAGGTAAGCCAACGACAATGACCGATGATTACGTCCAAAGAACCATAAAATCACCAACCAAAGGTAATAAAACCACATTGTTCGCTATTAAAGATTATCTAGAGGGTGAAAAAATACTGATCGTAGATGATTTCTTATTCACTGGCACTACTTGTCAAGCGCTTACAGAGATGGCGAAAGAAGCAGGGGGCAAAGTAGTTGGCTACGGATTCACAATCATGAAAAAAAGTTACGGCGGTTACAATAAACTAAAAAGGGAATATGGGAAGCCTATTAACTCAATAGTCGAGATAGAAAAACTTGATGTAGAAGGAAATAAAATTATATTTGGTTAAATTTGAATAAAAGGCCCAATGAATAGGAGAAAGGGGTTACCTTAATCTATTTTTTTGTCACTTGTACTGGGGTTTATATGTCGACTTCTGTTTTGACTGTGTCTGTTCCGATTATTTGATATGCTGGGCAGGTTTTGTTTACTCCTGTGAATAGGAGGATTCCTCCTGCTACTATTAGTATTCCTGTTGTTGTGATTCCTATATTTATGAGGTTTGTAAGGCCTAAGATTCCGATTATGGGTAGTATTATTCCTATTATTGTTCTTAGTTTACTATCTAGTTTTCCGACATTCTTTTTTAGGTTCATTTTCTCACCTAACAATTATTTAAACCAAAGGTTTATGAAATTTGGGATCGTAAAAATAATCCACTAATGAACTAAACCAAATTTCACAGAATAAGATCATTACCTTAAAATTCTATTATCATATTTTATGAATGGAGGTAGTAGAAGATGGAGATTATAGATTTGGATTCATTTCAAGGATCTGAAGAATTCAAACCCAACAAGTTAATTCAAAAGGATGAAGTAGAAGTTGTTTTACTAGTTTTTAAACCAGGACAAGGACTCCCAGTACATACAACTCCCGTCGATGTATTCTTCCATATCATTAAAGGAAAAGCAAAGATCAAAGTAGGAGAAGAAGAACAAACAGTATCAGAAGGAAGAATAGTAAACAGTCCAGCAGACATACCACACACAGTCAAAAACGAATCAAACCAAGAAGCAAAAATACTAGTAGTAAAAACACCAAAACCATGAAAAGCAACCTATGCTGAAAAATCAGTGACTTAGAACTTAAAAAATAA
>CAYTEI010000085.1:0-6468 GCA_964436705.1 uncultured Thermococci archaeon | reverse complement strand
TTTTGTGGATGATTTTGATTTTGCTTTGGGGATGTCTTTGTTTTCGTTTATTATATTTGTTTTGTCTTTGGTTTCTCCTAAGGTATTAGCTATTCTTAATTTGTATCCTGATCCTCCTATACTTCCAAGAATTTTTGTTTTGGTTTTTTTTGTTTTGATTCTGTTTTTGTCTTCTTATGTTTTGGAGAGAGATCTTATTTCTTTGGATTCTGTTTTATTTTTAGGATGGTTTAATATATTTATGGTTTTAGTAGTCTTTCCTCTGTATTTAAGGAGTTCGTATTTGGAAAGGTTGCTGAGTTTTCCTTGGGTTTTTGAGTATCTTATTTTTCTTGTGCTAAATTCTGTTTCCGTTTACTTGATTTTTGATAAGGTCGATCCAGATTATAAGAGTCTTCTAGTTAGCTTTTTTAATTCCTTACTATTTGGAACGGTTTATACAATACTTTTTATTATATTCATCGTTACCATAGAGTTACATCACTATGTGGATTGGTACTCAGGCTTAGCTTTGGGGTTGATATTAATCACACCAATTATGTTTTCAATGGCTATAGCCAATCTAATAGTTAGGAAAAAGTATTTGATATTAAATGGAATAATGACATTAATGATAACTCTTCTCACAATTCACACAATATCATTAGGTTAATTCTTTATTATTCAGCATTCATAATCTTTATTATATTATTTATTGGTAAAATTTTCCTTTAAAGAGAAAATACTTCATATATAGCTGAAATACATGTGTTTCATACAATGATAAAAAAGGAGAATCCCATAAGATCCAAGTATAATTATTTTAATCTTTGTTTATTAGGTAAAAATCGAACAATTTCAAAGAATATATATGGTTCAACACTCAAAATAAACGGGATCGTAAAGTTAGTAATGAAAATTAAGGGTATAGAGGATGAGATCTAAATCATTAATTATGATGATCTCAGTTTTAGTTGGGGTTTCTCTTCCATCAGCGCCTATCTTATGCGATACAATAAAAGAAGGTAAGAAGTCAATTGATTGGAGGTATGAGATTACTAACCTCGATGAGTATTCTGATTACCTTTTTTTTTACTGGAAAATCCTCATAGAGACTTAAGTTACAGAGATAAAGATCCTACTGCAGGCCCAAGTAAAAGAATTACCAAGACTTTTAGCTTCTATTACAATGGAAATCCATCCATATATGCAATGAAAAAACAGAATATAATCAAATCCAATTAAATGTAAGGGAGATCAATGGAGATGATCCTAGACTAATTCATTCCAACATAGAATTAAATCCCGTTTGGCAAATCCCAAAAACCAGTGATGTAACAGAATGGAGTATGGTTCTAAGAATCAAGGAAATCACTGAAAAAACACTAAGATTAGAAAGAACAAAGATAACTTATTACAACCAAACAGATACTTGGGAAGAAGAATATGATGGAACAATTAAACCGGATAAAAGATGGAGAAAACCGAAACAATCCATAATGAATTACACCGCTCTTCTCTCAATATCAACAATAGCGATCATCATCATAGGAATTATAATGTTAAAAAGAAATATTTAACCTAATAAGGGAGGATTTAGTAATGGAATCCATTAAATTTCATTCAATAATATTAATAATACTACTCTCTATTCTAGTATCGTTAAACCCGTGAAGCCACAAAAAAGTAATAAAACAAATATAAAAGCCAGTACAAAAATGGATTCAAAAATATACAATAAAACATTAAAATCAACAACATTCAAAGAAACTGAGGAATTATGGATAGGAAAAGCAGGATCACAACCAATAAACGCCACCTTCACAACCAACACAATGACATACAAAGAGAACACTTACAGAAGTAGATGGAAAGAAAAAGATTACTGCCTAATCCAAATACAAGAGAACGAAATATACATCGTTGGAACCCATAGATATGGGACTAAGGCAGGGTCTCTATATTATAAAGAAAATAAACCAACGGAAACTACTCTTATCAAATGGGAAGACCACAACGATGACATAAAAGTACAATTAGATGAGATCGAAAAGATAAGAACCAACATTAAAACCATGGAACTAAAAGCAGTACTGAATTCTATTCATTCAATAAAAACCAAACGAAAAACTAACATAGAATCTTTTAACATTTCAAGAGGAATAAAGCTTAGGCTGAAATTGTTTAATAATGCTTCAAAGAGACTTAAAGTTACTTATGAATTTCAAACACCAATTAGAGCTATCTTGCACTATGAAGGAGAAGAAATCGAGGAATACCCAGTTTTCAAACCTCTCATATCCAATACCGAAGTAATTAAACCAAAAGATATAAGAACTTGGTCTTTACATATACGAAAAAAATACATGGATAAAAAACCTCTCAACCAAACCGGAACCTTCACCATAGACCCATACCTACACTTTAAGGATGAGGACGGAAACGGAATGATCCTAGGAATCAAAACTATAAAAGAAAGACACATATTCTTCAAAGACATAGAATTCACTAACAAAGAAGACGTGAAATAAAAAATAACCTTTACACATTAATAATATCTTAAAATAATCAGTGATAAAAATAGAAAAATAATAGTTTCCAGATTAAGAACCTATATATTCAATATAATACCACTAAATTAGGAGCACCCGTCAAAGTACAATACAAATGCTCAAACGGATCAAAAACCGAAAGAAAATTAATAGATCTCAAAATCTCTTAGAACGAATTAAGATAAAGTTTTAAATCAAAATACAACTACGAATCAAAACGAAAAAGGCTTGAAGGAAAATAAGAATATTAGAACTACTATTGGGATTTAAGACTGATTTTGATTTTATTTTTATAAATTCTGATCTTAATTTCTCTTTATTATCTCTAGAAACTTTTTGATGCTCAGGTTTCTCCTTGGATGATAATCCCTTTATAATCTTAGATTTCTCACTTTAATTGGGTGAGTTTCTTTTCTTAGTGGATGATTTTTTAAGTATGGAGTGGGATCTATTAAATGGGTAAGTAAACATGGGAAAAATAAAGATCGATGACAGAGGCAGAATCACCATACCAAAAAAGATCCGGAAAAAATTGCTTCTAAAACAAGGTGAAGAACTTGAAATCGGTACAGAAGGAGATAAAATAATACTGAAACCCGAGAAAAATAAGATAAAGAAAGTAAAATCAAAAAAAGAATGGGATGAATCAACATTCTTAGATGCAGGAGATGCTACCTTTGCCTCCTCAAAATAACCCAAACAAAGAAGAAAGAATTCTACTCGATGTTAACTCCTTAGCAATTTTCTTAGTAAAAGACCATCCCGGTAATGAACATATTTCAGAAGTGATCGAGCGGAGCTTGAAGGATCTTAAGGATATCCTAATCATGGATTATCTTCCAATGAGAGCCCATTGGGTAATGACCTCGAAATGGGGAGTAGACGAAAAAGCCAGCAGAGAAGCAATAAAATCATTGTTAGATTCTCAGATTAAGATCGTTAAGGCTTCCAAATCAACTATTATTGATTCCTTCAGTATTTCCAACGAAAAAGGACACGATATCTATGATAGTTTCTATATTTCCTTGGCACGCCAAGAAAATGCTGATTACATTTTAACCACAGACACAGATTTTAAAGAACTCTGCAGAGATGAAGACTTTGACTATCTAAACCCAGTCCCAGACAGGATCTTAAAGAAATTCCAATCCTTCAATAAAGACTAATAACCCCAAATCCAGACATCTAGACCTATTCCACTTGAATTAGAAGAAAGATCAATTTTTCCTTTATTTTACTTCATCTAACAATATTAAATTATTCTTAAAGTGTATAATCCCATTCTTGTATAAATAATAGATCTTATCTTGACTCATTGATTTTATTGAGATATAAGGGACTCCTTTATTCTTTGTATATTTAATATTGATGGTAAGTGTCGTATTGACATCATCTTTAAATTGGAATTCGGTTTTTGTTTCAGTTTCAAATGAATGGGTTGAGATACCCATAGGTAATAACTCTTTTTTAATTTTAGACCCTTTTTCCTCAGGGAACTCATTACAAATATTACATTCCCTCTTATTATTTAATTCAATATCCCTAAAATTTTTTGGAGATATATATTGTATTTTTATTAAGTTTAGAAAGGATTTCTCTTTTAAATCATATCGAAAGCTAGAGTATACATCCCATTTCCCTTCTGCACTTTTTCCTGGTCCTTTACTATAATCAATTAAGGATTCTACTTTCTTCTTGCCGTTAGAATCCCATCCTAGGGAATAATTTAGCATAGGGAACTTTATTTTCTTAAAGGACTCCACTTGGAAACTTTGATTAGTAAATAACTTATAGTAATTTTCTACCCCTCTAATACTATGTAACTCACCGATCTTACCATCATAACGTTTCGATTCCACTAAACTAGGTTCTTTAAATGATAAACCGATTATTGGAATTAAAATCAGTATTAATACTAATAAAACAGTAATAATGAAAGATATTCTTTTCATAATCTTCAACCACCCTACTCTATATCAAGTTTGAAAGTGAATTGTAGAATTTAACTCCTTATAATAGATTTTATCTCGACTTTGCTTTGTTATTAAAATATAAGGTTGGTTTACATTTTCTATTAACCTACTCGATACGTTTAACTCTGTATATTCATTATTTTTTATCTGGAAATTTATTACTGTATTCTTTTCAGTACTTTGGGATGAAATAGATGAAATGGGTATTTCTTTAGAGATTTGTTGGTTCTTTATAACTATTCCATCTTCAAAGCTGTTGCAAGTACTACATTCTTCATGATTTTCACGTTTTAATCCCTTTAAATATCGAGGCACTATATAATTTATTTTTACTATCCCTAATATATTCTTTTCCATGTAAGAATAATCAATAGAGGCATATACATCCCATTCACCTTTTTCCTCCATCCTTGTATAAGTATCAGTTCCTACCAAGGATCTTACATTCTTAAAACCATTTGATCTCCAATCAGATTCCCAATTAAGGAAAGGAATTGAGATTCTCTGGAACGACTCTACCTCCAAAACAGTATCCGTACTAATTACCCAATGATTCTTAACTCCAATAACGCTATGGAGTTCACCAACCTGAGTCCAATGCTCTCCACCACCAACCTCCTTAACCTCTCCCCGAATCCCTACAACTAACACTAAAGATACCAAAATGAACACGGAAATCAAGATCAAAGATCTTCTCCTCATCCATAACACCTAACAATTATTTACTCCATGAAAAGTGCACTACTCCATCTCCATCTATCCATCTATATAACTCGTTTTTAGCTCCCCAATCGATCCTTTCTGATTTAAGCAAGATTTGTGGGCTTGTTTCTCTTGGTTTCTCGATCTTAGTGATTAAACTAATATTTTGGTCTCTAATTTGTAAGTCAACTTTGGACAGCGATTCCATGGTATCAGGAATATGGATGATCTCCTTTTTATTGAGAACACCACCTCTTCTGTTCAGATCATTTGGCGGATCCATACAAATAGAACAACGACGAGGGTTCACGCTATTGATACCTTGCATTTTGTATGGATTTAGTTCCTGATAATTTATAAGCCCGAGGATCTGAGTCTTCTTGTATTTATATCCTATATTCGCTTTAACATCACATGCCATGCCATGATCACTATACTTATCAGTAGTTACTGATTCACTAACCACACTATCAACTTTACCAGAACCAAATGAAAACCAATCAGTACTCAAACCAAGAAAAGAGAATCTACGAAATTTACCCATTTCTATTACAGTTTCATCAGAATCAATCCTATAAACAGTCTTAACACCATCAACACTATGAACCTCACCAATCTTCATATAATCATACTTGGTACTAGCGTGACTAGGGAAAAAGGCTATTTGAACGGAACTGACTGATAAAAAAATTAGAACTATTATTATAGCTACATATCTCTTTTTTAACATTTTTATTCTCCTCTTTTCGATGAAAGAATTATTTGTTCCATGAGAAGTGTACTATTCCGTTTTTGTCTTTCCACCAGTATAATTTGGTTTTGTTTCCCCAGTCGATATTTTCAGGTCTGAGAACAATTTCAGGACTTGTTTCTACCTTTAATTTCTCGATTTTAGTTGTTAAACTAACGTTTCTATCTCTAATTCGGAAATCAATTCTAGATTCTAGATCCTTGGTATCAGAGAGGATGAAAATTTTATCATTTCTTCCCATGTAATCATTTCCTTTGTAATCATTCGGAGGTTTCATACATTTCTCGCATGGACGAGGATTTACTCCACTTAGACTGTCTAAATATTCTGGTTTTAGCACTTGATAATCTATTAATCCTAGAATCTTAATTTTTTCGTATCTGTATTTTATCTTTGCTTCTGTGTCTTGCTTCATAGCATGGCCATTATCACTATACTTAGGGGTGAGGGAGCTGGTGGTAACGCCACTTTAAATTTTTGTAGATACAAGTGGGAACCATCCAGTACTCAG
>CAYTEI010000084.1:4836-6527 GCA_964436705.1 uncultured Thermococci archaeon | reverse complement strand
ATCAAAATAGAAAACAATAAAATCAAAGAAATCCAAAATAAAGTAATATAGCCCCCCTAAACTATAACGCCCTCAAAATATTCATCTCCCACTCATTATACAATAAAACAAAAAAATTGATGTAATATTCAAAATAAGAAAATGGTATTCTTAAAAGTGAAGGGAATAAGATTAACTAATAAAGATCATATAATATGCTTTATTTTTTCTAAAAATTTTTCTGCATCTTCATAAAATTCTTTTTCTAGTAAGTATTGAGCTGCGTTCAGCCTTTCTTCGGCCTTACTCATTAGTTCAGTGATCTGATCCTTAGACAATTTTTACACCTTCTGATCTAACATTTTTGTTAAATGCGTAATTTTTATGCAATTCAAATTCTTTTTGAGATATTACTTTAGTTGATATATCTACTCCTGTTTCTAAGAGAATATCGAAGGTTGAACCTATTAATTCTCGTCTTAAGGCGGTGTCTTCTTCTTTAATAATTATTAATAGATCTATATCGCTTTCTTCGCTAGCTTCACCCCTAGCAAGAGAACCAAAAAGAATTATCTGGTTTATGTACTCGTCGAAATCCAATGAAACCTCGTTTATGTACATAGATAATGCATTTTTGTAATCTGATCTTATATTTAATTCCTCTAGTTCCTTGAAAGACCTCTCACCATTCATATTTCACTCACACTTCTTAGTAAAAGACATCTATTACAAATAAAGGATTTAAAACTTAAAAATATTATCTTTTCAATAATATAAGAACTAGAAGATATAAATTTTCAATTGGTTTCCATAACTTTTTTAGCCTAATTTTTTAAAAGCTATTCACTGGATGGAAGTGATAAACCTTCTTCAATATGATATAAGAGAGGCTTTATCATTTAGATTGTTTTTAGCAGCCCTTTCATGATATTCGGATTGATTCACTATTTCATATCAACCTATCAACTTATAAGCTTAAACGTTGATACGTGCCACATACCTAAAACTCTACGATCAAAAACCCACAAAATAGAATACCTCTAGCAAAACTTAAGAAACCACAAGCTAACTTTACTTCCATTTCCCTTTTCATAGAATTTAAAGATTAGAGTTAATTTTTATCGTTCATTACGTTCTCGT
Source organism: uncultured Thermococci archaeon (assembly GCA_964436705.1). Taxonomy (GTDB): domain Archaea; phylum Methanobacteriota_B; class Thermococci; order Thermococcales; family CAYNOZ01; genus CAYNOZ01. The sequence goes on along the minus strand of CAYTEI010000084.1, from coordinate 5,408 downwards.
CTTTATTTTTTGTAGTTGAATTTGTTTGATTACGTAGTAGAAAGATATTAGAGTTAGTATTATTAGTATTGTTCCTAGTATTAGGTGTGTTCTGTCTCTTAGAATGATTAATCTTCCTGAATTGGTTATTGGTCCAGGTATGGTTTCTCCTTGTATGTATTCGTTGATTTGCCAGATTCCTCCTAGGAAGGATATAATGGTGGTTATAATTAAGAATTGTACGTTTGTACTTTCTTTTGATGCTATTTTCTTTCCTTTTTTGGTTAATTTGTAGTAAACTCTTTTTTCACTTATTTTGTTTTTCTTTACTAAATTTTTATCTTTTAAATCCTTTAAATGATCGTGTATTGTGGATTCACTGCATTTAAGTTCTTTATTTAATTCAGAAATTCTTTTCTTTTTCTCTAATAAGGTTTTCATTATTTTCAATCTATTTTCAGATGAGAGACATTTAATCAAATCTGGATCTACCTTCAAAGGATTTCTCATTCCATTCAAGATGATCATCTCAATTTTTGGTAAATGATCATTACATTCCCCTTACATACTTTATAGATAAAAAATTAACGAAT
>CAYTEI010000084.1:0-4826 GCA_964436705.1 uncultured Thermococci archaeon | reverse complement strand
CCTGAATTTTAGACCAATTCCACTTGAATTAATGTAATAAAAAAATTGGGAAATCATTAGATCAAAATCTAACTATTTCCTAATATTAAAAAACAATACTAGACCTATACTATAAGGATATCATGAAAAGAAAAATAGCTCTTCTTGTCATGGTTTTAGCAACAATAAGTATTGGAACAACCAATGCTAAAATACAAAAACCAAAAAATATAATAGAAAAACCAATAAGCCCTACGCAAGGAAAAGTACATAATATTCCAAAAGGATCTACAATAAAACATAGAAACAATATTACTCGAATTATTGGACCTGAAAAAAATCTAATCAAGAAAATAAATAAAAAGAATGCCAAAAAATTAATAACTCCCATAGGAAAAGTACCTGCAACACATATACACCAAATACCAAATAAATCAATCATCAGAAAAAAAGGTAAAACCACAAAAGTTTACCAAAATGGAGAATGCATACTCAAAGTAATAAATAATGAAAATCCAATCTCTATACCCGATCAAGACAATTGGATTGAATACACATATTTCAAGCCAAAAAACGTACAAAAATATACTTCCAAATGGAAAGCTCCAACTGAACCACCAACATCTGAATCCACACCCAGATCATTCTTATTCAATGGGATCGAATCTACTAACTCAAATGGATTAATACAAGCAGTTTTAGAATGGAATAATATAGAAACCCATGAATGGGGAGGTAGAGCCTGGTCAATCTCCAATGATATCTACAAAAGCAATCCAATAAATATCGAAACAGGAGATACTCTTAAAGGAACCTTAACCTACGATAGTTACCAGAGATGGACCATAAGCATAAAGAACATGGAAACAAATAATGAAGTTCAAATCAACTCAAATGTAGTAGGAACTGATAATATTAGAATAGTAAACGTTTTAGAAGGAGAAAATATTAACGAAAACAATGACGTCCCTGGAGACACCACTTTCTATGATCTCAGCGCACAAAACCTAAACTCAGAAGAAATATACCTAAACTGGAATAAACGAATAATAAATGATTTTCTAACGGGACTCAATGTAGAAATTAGATCTCCCAATAAAATTGAATTAGAGACACCCAATTAAGACAACGTCAACAATACTTTTTTATATTTTATCTAACCATTATTAACAGGATAATCTTGAAAAAACACAAAATCATCTTAGTCTTAGTAATAATAACTATTTCCACCAGTTATATTTACACTAAAAGCGATATTGACCCCTTACTCCCTAATTTAACACCTAAAAACCAAATAATAAAAAACAATAACGATAATCACAGAAATGAACCTAATACTCTCTATGAATGGCCCAATAAATTAGAAATCCGGCCTAACCAAACAAAAACCCTAGATTTAGTTACAAATACACTAGATAGAGATCCCAGGCTGATCAAATATAAAATCCAATGGGCCAAAGAAACCTTCTCCGAACAAAAATACAACCCAACAAAAATCCAAATGAATACAACCAACACCACAATACAAAACCCAAAACCCCACAAAACATACCACACTAAAGTAAAAATCAAAACAAACAACCCAAAAAAGAAAAAATACCACATCAAAATAAAAGCCACACTCGGAAACATACACAACACCACAGGATGGATAAAAATCCCAATAAAAAACAACTAAAACCAACAAAAAACCAACATAATAACCACAAACCAAAAACCCAGACCCCTCAAAACTATAAAATAGTTTGATGAAAATCGAACAATTTCCTGAATTATAAAAAGATCCCACTTACGATAACTATAACCAAGAACCCGGGCGAAAGATATGAAAAGGTTCTTCGCTGTTTTATCCGTGTTAGTTCTGATCAGTGCTTGTGGATCAACTGCTACAGCAAAACCAGCAACTAATAATACTACAGAACTAAACCTACACATAACACCAACATTGAATGGAACGGAAGTAAGAAAAAACTTCTACGTCGAGATACAGAACATAAAAGACCTAGAAAATATAGAAATACTACACTCATCCATCTCTAAACTACCAGGAAAAATAAAACTAGAAGTAAACAATATAAGCAAAAACCCAGAATACATGGTGAAAATAATAAGCGAAGAATACATCAGAAACTACATAATACACCCAAAACCAAACACCAAAACCCAAAAACACAAAATACCAATAAAACCAACACCAAAACAAATAAAAAAGAACATACAAGAAAAAGGCGGAATAAACAATTTAAAACTTAACCCAAAAACCTCTAATATAAAAACTGAATCCTCCGAATATGAGGAGCACTGGACAAAAGTCGGAAAACTACATACCGTAGAAGGATTGAAAAATCATTGGGACATAAGTACTGATAGTGTATTAAAAATCGAAGGTAAGTATGCTATTAGTGCTTATAGTGATCCGCCAGAAGATGAAAACTCATGGCAGAGTGATGGATATAAAGATACTCAAAGCTTGGTAAACACAGATATTTATGCTACTATGTCAGATAAATGTATTTATAACGTAGAAGCAAGCGTTGAATATAAATATTGGTCTGAATATCATTCTAGTATTGGAATGTACTTCCATTATATAACTCCATATAGTGTAAAGGATTTACAAAAAGAGTTCAAAGACTCTAATTGTGATGAATGCGGATCTGGTCCAAATTCAGGAACGATTAAGACTTTCGATAAAGGCAATAATTTTCCTCAGAGTTTTCAAGTTGGAGAAGGAGATGGGGAGATCTGGTTGGAAACAAGAAAAACACCATCCCCTGAAAATTATAGACCTGAAATTGTAATAAACAAAGATGAAGTTGATTGGAGTTCCATTTCCGAAGTCCAATTCTGGTGGGATCAGGACACCAAAAACAGTTGGATAGTGCATTTTAAAACAATAAATTAGATATATATTCTATTTATTATTTATTATTTATTATAAGGTGAAATCATGAAAAAGAAAATCTCAGTGATTCTAATTATTTTATTTGTTTTAGTATCATTAGTTTTGGTAGTGCATCAAGGTGGTAAAAGGAAGGAAATCGGAAGTGAGGAGCATTGGACACAGATTGATGAGTTACACAGTGTCGATGGAATGAAAAATCATTGGATAATTAGTACGAGTAGTAAAATAGGAGTAGAATCATTCAAAAAAATCTCAATACCTCTTTTAAATTGGAGCACGAAATGGAGAACAAACAATCTTAAAAAAGTTAATTCACTAGTAAGAACAGATACATACGTAAAAATAGAAGAAAAAGGAAAATGGGATGTACAAGCCTCCATAGAATACTTTTACACAACAAGAAAAATACTAGGAATAATAAAAATCAACTATATAACTCCAAAATATCTGAAAGACATAAGACGCAGAAATCATCAAAAATGCAAAATCTGTAACAATTTCAAAAACGGAAGAAACATCAAAAAAGAACAAAGCACTAAAAAAATAGTAATCAAATCAAAAAAAGAAAGAAAAAACACAAAAATAAAATTTCATCCTAAAACAAGCACCACCACAAAATTAAACGTAACAACATTAATAATAGAAACCAAAACTCAACCATACATCCTAATAACAAAACAAAACACAAATAAAATCTACTACAAAAAAACAAACTCTACAATTCACTTCAAAAACTAAAAAATAAGGAACAAAAATGTCTAAGAAAAAATACGCAGCTATAATAGCTTTAATAACTTTATTAATCGGGTTTGTTCAGATAACTTCCTTCCCTAGTCAAACTAGCACTAAGTATGCAGATGTGAAGATTGGTGAGTTACATAGTGTTGAAGGTGTTAAGAATCATTGGATTAAGTCTCCAGGATATGTGGTGGAGTTTGAGAGTTTTAGGAAGATTTCAATTCCAATACTTGATTTATCTACTGGTTGGATTTCTAGCGGATTGAAGGGTTTAGAGATGAATAGTAATGCTGGACAATATGCACTAAAAAATGAGTCTGGAATTTGGGATATTAAAACTCCAGTAAAATATCTTTTAAAACAAAAAACAATCTTTAATACTATAAAAATAAGTTATTTAGAACCCGTAAGACAATCAGCAATAAGAAAAACCAACCACAGAAAATTAAGCCAACTAAAAAAGAACAATCAAGAATATTTTATAGATACCATTTCTAAAGAAGAATTACCTGAAAAACTATTTTTAAGAGCAAATAATGAAAAAAATGAATTTAAAGAACAAATATTCCTTAATTTTGGAAAGAAAGAAAGTTTAAATATTTCAGTAAACTTAATAGAGCAGAAAAATGAAAAACCATACGTATTAATAAAAAACATAACCAAATCAAAAATAAAAACCCTGAGAAAAAAAGAAAAACCCTACATAATCTACTTAAAAGAATAAATTTTCTTATTTCACTCTTTTTATCATAAGGAGGATGGAGAAAATTGAATAGGAGAAAGATTGCATTACTTGTAATATTTTTAGTTATTATTTCTATTTTAGCTATTAGGATCAGAAGTAAGGAGATTAGGGAAGTTGGTACTGATGATTATTCTTTTAAAGTTGGTGAACTTCATAGTGTAGAAGGGATGGGAAACACATGGAGAATAGAAACAGAAACTAGATTGGAAGTGGAATATTATAGGAGAATTAAGATCCCATTATTGAATTGGACAACGAAATGGGGAACAAGACACATGCAAGCCCCTACTTGGTTCGGTGGAGGGGTCGGAGCCCCATCAAATGAAGAGGGGAAGTGGGACCTCTACGGACATATAAAATACTACTATGGAAAGAAAAAGGTACTCGGAATAATCCAGATCCAATATGTAGCTCCTAAATTCCTTGGAGATGTGAATAAAAGGAATAAAAGAAATTGTA
>CAYTEI010000083.1:6066-6561 GCA_964436705.1 uncultured Thermococci archaeon | reverse complement strand
TGCTTTAAATGGTAATGTAAGTGAAAGAGTTGATTCTCCATTATATTACTTCCAAAAGATTGGTTATGAGAGTGCACGTGAAAAACTGGATAAATATAATGGATGCATAATTAGCGATAGTGTTGGATTAGGAAAAACCTTTATTGGAGCCGAACTACTCAGAGATTACCGTAATATGAATAAACACTGTTTGTTAGTGGTACCAGCCAGTCTTACCAGGCAATGGGAAAACGTCCTTCAAGACGCTACTGATGAAGATGGAAATCCTTACTTCAATCTTGAGGTGGATGAAGAACATCTTAGGATCATGAGTATTTCTAAGTTCCAGAATCTTGAGTATGAAGAAGTTCTTAAGTTAAGGGATCAGTTTGATACTGTCTTAATTGATGAAGCCCACAGATTCCGTAACCATGGACAGTGGAGTAATAATCCGGATAGTAGAGAGGATTATAAAGGGACTCGTAGGCATGCAAACATGAGATTACTCCGTGGAAA
>CAYTEI010000083.1:0-5949 GCA_964436705.1 uncultured Thermococci archaeon | reverse complement strand
CAGAGAACCAAAGGAAAAGAGTAATAGAAAAATTAAAAGAAAGATCCAAAGAAATATCTAAAATACTTGAAAAAATAATGGTTCTCAGAACAAGAAAACACGTAAAAGAACAAATAACAGAACAAGACGAAATCGAAATAAACTTCAACCCACCAACCATAAACAAAAAAGAATATGAACTACCATCAGCATATAGACCCATATATGATTCCCTACCCGACGTAATGGACGTACTACACCTACCACACATAACCATCAAAAACCCAACAACCGGAGCAACACTAAAGGCCCTATATAAACTTAACTTGTTAAAAAGACTTGAATCTTCTACATATTCATTCGTTAAATCCATACAAACTCTATATGAGAGTGAATCTCAATTATTAGAATTCCTTAATCAGTTTAAAAATCAGGTAAAGATAGATGAATTCAGATCAATTGAAGGGGAAGAGGTTTCAGGATCGCAATTCCTTGAAGATAAAAAATCTATGAGAGATTTAGAAGAAACCCTCGAAGAATTCGGTTTCGATACAGGAGCTCTAAAAAGCGAAGATGGTGTAGATGAACTAAGCGAAGACACAGTTGGAGACGTAACTAAATACATAAGAGAAGATCTAACCATTCTAACCTACTTCTTATCCAAATTCATAGCAGATATATCAAAAAACGCAAATAAAGTAAGAGATAACTCAGTAGAAGTAAGACAATGGCTCGAAGACAAAGAAGTAAACAAAATCCCAGAAATATCCCAAGATAAGATCAACCCAGAAATATACCCAGGAAAAGATCTTAGTGACGTGATAGAAGAAACAGAAGAATTCTATAAATCCGTATTTGAACTCAAAGAATTCCGAGACCCAAAAATAGACGAACTAATCGACGTCTATAATAAAGAAGAAGGAAAAGTCCTAATATTCACACAATACAGAGCCACAGCAGACTACGTATACAGAACACTACTCCAAAACGAAGAATCCCCACTAAACGGAAACAACAGCGAACTCGTAAAAGGAGGAGACGAATACAAACAAGACATAATAAGAAGATTCGCCCCAGAAGCCTACGGATACAAAGACAAACTAAAACAAGAAGGACTAAACGAAATCAAATACGTAGTAGCCACCGACACCCTAAGCGAAGGAGTAAACCTACAAGACGTAACCACCGTAGTCAACTACGACCTCCCATGGAACCCAATGAAAATAGTACAAAGAGTAGGAAGAATAGACAGAATAGGAAACACCGACGAAAAACACGTATACAACTTCTTCCCAGACGGAGACATAGAAGCAGCAATAAAACTACTAAAAAGACTACAAGCAAAAATAAGCGACATAGCCCTAATAGTAGGAAAAGAAAACAACATATTAGACCCAGAAGAAAACAAAGTACTCGACGAAGCCGGAGTACAAACACAAAAAACAATAGGAGAACTCGAAATCGACGAAATAGAAGGATCCCTAAGAAAAACCAGACAAGTCGGAGACTACAACAACCTCGACGACACAACCAAAAACCCACTACTCAGAGACGCAGGAAGCGACGAACAAGCCGCATTCGAAAGACTCCTACTAAAAAAACAAATCAACGAAGAATACAACCTAAAAACCGAAGACTTCGACTACGCCAAAGAATACTTCGAAACCCTACCAAAAAACCGAGACCAACTATACACCCGAATAGACTGGAAAGAAGGAAGACCACAGAACAGGCAGAAACACCTACTACGCACCATTCTCAGGAGAACTCCGAGACCTAAAACATATCAGAAGCCTAAACATAAAACCAGAAACCACAGGAGAAAAACTCAAAAAAGACAAACAAAAAGCCATAGAAACAAGACAAAAAATAGAAAAAGAATTAGATAACCAATTAGAAGAAATAAAGAAAGGACAAATAAAAGAAGCATACAAACAAGGAAAAGAATTCTCAAAAACACAAGAAATGATCCTCGAATACCTAAAACACCTCAAACAAAACAAAAAAGAACTAAAAAACACAAATAACGATCCTAATACCATAGGAGAAAAAGCTGACAACCTCTATGAAAAACTAAAGAAAGTACGCTTACAAGGAACAGAAGAAGACAAAATACTAAGAAATACATTTAGGAAAGAAAACAAAGCTATTTCGGACTGGCCTATAGAAAAATTCTTTGATGAACTCGAAAAATTCATAGAAAAGAATATAGTAGGATCACAAGAATATCTGTCCGAACTCTCCGGAGCAAGTAACGCCAACGGCAAAATACTATGCTGGGGAATCATAGGATCATAAAAGTAAAATTATAGAAGTAAAAGGCTAAAAAATACTTTAATTACCTTTAAACCTATCTTTTCTTAATTTATCCTTATCAACCAACTTTACATCTTCATTCATATGTATTCTTTCTGCCTCTCTCATAAACTTCTCATCATTAATTAAATTATCTCTAAACGATTCAATATCATCTTTTTTTATTAGGTTCTCAAGATCTGTTATTAATTCATTAACGTTTTCTCTATCAAATTCTTTAGTTAAGTACATTAAAAATTCGGTTAGCTTCTCGAATACCTCTTTATAATTAGAACGGATGATAGGTAACTTTTCAATATATTTCTTACCATAAGAAAAGTAGTTACCTCTAAACTTAGAACTGATTTTCTGCAAATTCCATTCCAAAAGCCTTGAATTCAAAATAGCAACCAAGTATTCATAAGAAACAAACGAACCATCAGGAATCGTCACACCATACCCACCAGCATTACCCCCACCAACGAAAACTAAATCATTACCATCATCTAAAGCGAATTTTGACTGTTTATTTAAAACTGATGTCATGATTTTTTTCTGTTCAAACTGTTCAATGTTTTGACGTCTACTAAATTGATACCATTCTTCAACTCCTTCCCATTTACCGCGTTCACGGGATTCAAGTAGATCTTTATTCTTTTTAAGATAATTAAATGCTTTTGGATATTTATTTCTAAATTCATCTTTTGAATATAAGTCAGCCTGAGGTTCACCATTTTTTTCATATAATCTATATGGATATAGGACTATTTTCTGAAAATCACTTTTGTACCATTTACTAAACTCATCACCCTTCAAAATGGGTTTTGCTATTCCTTTCTCTACTTCGATATTCTTATCCATTAATTCTGAATATCCGATGTATGTATTATCTTTCTCCGTCTCTAAATCAAGAATAAAAAGCTTATCTTTTCCAGTAATAATACCTTGAAAAATCCTTTTTGTTCTATTACCAAGCTTTTCGTATTTTGAGATCTTTCGTAATATCTTTGCTTCTTTTTTTGGTACGAAGGTCCAAGGATTTTTACCAAGAGTTTTATAAGATGCATCGAATGTTTCTACATATTCATTATTCTCATTATTTTGAATTTCTGAAAGTCTTGAGCCAAGGCTGCCATTTACCTCATTAACCTTGCCATAATCTATTTTTTCATTTTCTGAATCACTTAAAATTAAAATAAGTGCATAGGTGGATATTCCTTCAAACACTTGTTGGTCAGTAAAGTCAATTAAAGATTTTACTGATCTTTCTTCTGAAAGTAATTCTCGTAGTTTACCGCCATACCTGGTTTGAAGCCATTTATTAGTTGTAATAAAAGCCATTCGACCATCTTTATGCAGTAGACTTTTTGCTCTCTCTGTAAATGGAATAGCGATATCATAGTTGTAGTAAGGAGTCTTATACCGTTTAGATTTTTTAAGGTAATCTATTATAGTCGGTTGAGATTTTTTCAGCTCTTGAATTCTAATCCAAGGCGGATTGCCTATTACGACATCAAATCCTCCTCTTGAGTAAACCTCTGCGAATTCTAATACCCAATGGAATGGAGAATAATCTTCAAGCTCCTTCAAATCTATATCATCTATTCCTGTGTTATGAAACTCTTCAAGCAATTTTTCATTTAGATCTTCTTTGTATTCGTTGATCTTATTTTCGGCTTCATTCCTCCATTTAGTTGCTTTTGAGCTTTTTTGAGCTTTTTTGTGTTTTTCAATAGCTTTTATTACATCTTTGTATTTTGATTTAACATTATTCTTTCCCCAATTATCGAGTTTTTTATTTTTACCTGATGTTTCCATAAGATCCTTGTATCCTATCAGAGTATTTCCCTGTCTAATATTAAAGTCGATGTTTGGGAGGTGTTCTACTTCGTCTGGATTTTCTTGTATGTCTGCTACCATTGAAAGCCATAATCTAAGTTTACAGATTTCTATTGCTCTATATCTACTCCATGTAAATTACCAAGGATTATTGATCTTTTTGTATAGAGAGTTTCATTCCCTTTTGACTGATCAATTTTCTCTAATTCTTCCATAATCTTGTCTGTTAGCTCAAAAGATCTTTCTTCTTGGAGCCTTTGGAAATAATCAATGCATGATAGGTATATATCAAGTAGTACTTCTTCTGCAGCTAATAAGAAAGCTCCACTCCCAACGGCAGGATCTAAAACTTTTAAGTCCTTAAGAATATCGAAATAAAGCCTTTCTATATGATCCCTATTTATTGATTCAAGCTTACCTATCATGGTCAACCTATCCTTGTCAGAGTTTTTTACATCATCATCAAGACCAAATATTTCGTCCACATCTTCATAGGATCCTTCTATTTCTTCATTTAGTTGTTCAAGTATGTAGGGATGAATAGTATTTCTTGCCATGAACCCTGTTACTTCTTCTGGTGTGTAGTAGGCCCCCATCTCTTTCTGGTTTACTGTTTGTTCGAATATGTGACCGAGGATTTCTGGGGATAAGTTCTTAGGATCAACTATGTCCAGTCTTTCATCGACATTCCAATTCCATTCACTAAGGAAGTCAAGAATTTCTTTGTATAGTTCATTAGTTTCTTCTTTAGTACTTCCAAGTTTTGCTTCTTTAAATTCTTCTTCTACATGGTTTTTACTGAATAATCCACCGTTTAGGTAGGTAGGTTTCCGAATTCTGGACTTCTTTTTCCTTCTCCAAGTATTTCAAAGAATAAAGGTTTATAGAACCCTTCATATACGTCTTCTCCTTCTTTTACTGTGTTTTTATGTTTTTCTTGTAAATAGTTAGGGTTGAAGTCGAGTAAATCTTTTTTCTGTATGAAATAAAGGAAGATTAATCGGTCCAGCTGGACTTGTACGAATTGTTGTTTCGCATCTCCACGATCATCAGGAATACCGGAGACCTCCTGAACCAACTTAGTTCTTAACTCCTTAAACTCCTCATAAAACCTCTTAACAACTTTTCTGGTATCATATAATGATTCTATTGTGTTAGGTTCACCATATTCAATATCATTTAGCTTATCAAGGACACTGTACTTCTCTCCACTCTCACTCGTGAATTGTTGTTTGGTGAATGAGAATTTTTGATATTTGATCCTACCATGTTCGTCCCAAGATCTTACCCTATGAATAAAAGTGAAATCCTCAAAATCATTTGTAGAAACAAGGTGAGTATGTCGAGAAGCAGTCATCTTAGAAGTAAAGGACTGAGAGCTATCAGTGGGGCCAGCCTCGATCAAAACCATAAATTCATCATCATTCAGCTCAAGAACAATCTCATCTTCTTCACCAAGACTTGGTCTTGGCTTAAGACCTCTCTTCTTAAAAGATTCAACAATATCATCAAGAGAATCCCAATTAGAAATATCATTAGCAGTAATCTCGCTAAGAGCCATAAAACAAACCCAACACGAGATAAACAAAAAACCTATTTAATATTTACGAACAACACAAACCAAACAAACACAAAATAATGAGGGGACCAAATTATTTAACTCTCCGAATTAATTCTTTTTGAAGTGTTATTGTATGAAGTTGACTTTTTCGCAGGCTGGGGAGTTTGAGAATATTGTTAAGATGGCGTCAGGATTACTAGAAGAAGCAACCTTCACCGTAGAAGAGGATCAACTAAGGATGAGGTCGATGGATCCATCAAACGTAGCCCTACTAG
>CAYTEI010000082.1:0-6875 GCA_964436705.1 uncultured Thermococci archaeon | reverse complement strand
GCTTCTAATCCCTAATGCTCAACAAGATGAAAAATGGGAAGACAACCCTGATGTAGAGATAGGAATGGTTTCCTACTTAGGATTTCCGTTGGAATGGCCTGACGGAGATGTCTTCGGAACCATATGCGTTCTCGATACAGAGAAAAATCGTTACAACGAAAAATACGTAAACCTAATAAGAAAACTCAAAGAACTTATCGAAACACAACTAAAACTAATTCATCAAGGCGAAAACCCAGAAAAAAGCAGCGAATATCTACAATCTCTGCTAAGACACTTTATTAAAGAAAAAGCTAACATCATCCAAGGATACCAAGAACTCATCAAAGAATGTGACACAGATAAAGACCGAAAAACATTTCTAGAAAAAACAGAAAACACATGCAAAGACATAATTGAACTAGCGGACAAAATCGACGTACTCCACAAGACAGAAGACACAGAACCTAAAGACGTTAACGTAAACACCATACTTGATACTGTTATTACCAGGAAAAGAACTCACGCCTCAGAAAAAGGAATTGAAATAGAATTAAAGAAAACCAAATCTAAAGTCTTGGGCGGCTATCTACTCGAAGACTTGTTCCAGGAACTAATAGAAAACTCAATACAACACTCCAACTCCACAAAAATCCAAATAAATACTAAAGAAAAAAACGATGAATGTGTAGTCTCAGTAGAAGACGACGGGAAAGGAATACCCGACCAAAAAAAGAACAAAATCTTCCAAATAGGTTACAAAAAAGGTGAAAACGCTGGATTCGGAATAGGCCTACAACTCGTGAAAAAAATAGCTGAATCATATAAAGGAAAAATAGAGGTTAAGAATTCAAGTCTTGGTGGAGTAAGATTCGATATTTATCTTAAGAAGGCTTAGGTTTTTTCTTTGTATTTTTTGTATCCTATTAGATCTGTAGGGTAATTGAGAAAAGTCTTTGATTGATATGTGAAGGTATTTATCTTATGATTGCTTAATATTGTTGAGACTGGTTTAACCTTCACTTTAAATAATGAATTAATTAGGGTGATTTGAATTCAAACTTCCGAAGAAGAAGACGGTAGGTTGAAAGTCTTATTGGTTGATGATGAGAAGAACTTTTTAGAGCAAGCAAAACTATTTCTGCAAAGGGTAAACAAATCTATCCAACTTAAAACTTGTCGCTATCCTGAAAAAGCTTTAACCGAACTAAGAAACAATAATTATGATTGTATAGTTAGTGATTACCAAATGCCGAATCTGAATGGGATAGAACTCCTAGAAAAAGTTAAAGAAGATCTGGACTATGATTTACCTTTTATAATTTTTACAGGTAAAGGAAGAGAAAAAGTAGCAATGGAAGCTTTAAATTCTGGGGCAGAACGATATTTGAGAAAAGGGCAGGACCCGAAATCTCAATATGGAGTTTTGGCTCAAGCTATAGTTCAAGAGGTCGAGCATAAAGAGGCTCAAAACAAAATACAGAGCCTTGCCAAATATCCAGCCGAAAATCCGCACCCAGTCTTACGTATCGGAAAAGGAGGGGAAGTAATTTACAGCAACGAGGCTGGAAGAAACCTTCTTTCTAAATGGGGTATAGAGAGAGGGGAGATAATTCCGCAGAGATGGCAAGGATTATTAGAAGAGGTTTTCAAATCAAGAAAAGACATAAAAAAGGAAATTAAAGTTGGGGAATTGTTTTATGATGTATCAATAAGCCCCGTCGTTGATGAGGACTACGCCAACCTTTACGCTTCTGACATTACAGAACGGAAAGAAGCTGAACAAGAACTTCAGAAAATTTATTCTTCAGTCGAAAATTCTATATCAGGATTTGCTTTAACCGACTTAGAGGGTTATTTAGAGTTTACAAACTCGAAATTGTCCGATATGTTCGGTTATGAGGAAGGAGAAATGATCGGTGAACCGGTTACAAAGTTTGTAGTTAATGAAAAACACTTGAAAAAGGTTTTAGAGTCAGTTGGGAAGGACGGCTGGCAAGGGGAAATGGCCGTTGAAAGAAAGGACGGTTCAAAATTTAAAATTTTATCAAATATCAGTCCTTTAAAAGACGAGAAAGACCGGCACATCGGATATGCAAATACTGTAATAGATATCACACAACGTAAAGAGAAGCAAAAAGAACTCTCCGAAACTTTCAACGCTATACAAGAAATAGCTTTCCTCCTGGATGAAGATCATAATATACTTCTTGCTAATGATAAAGCAGAAGAATTCTTTGGAAAGTCAAAGGAAGAATTAGAAAACTGGAAATGTTACGAGTTGGCTCATGGAACCGATAAACCAGTAAAAGGATGTCCGCTTGAGGATACTTTAGAAAGCGAAGAAGCTGAGGAGTTAGAATTTTATGATGAGGATAGCGAAAAGTATTTCTTAGCGAGAACCTATCCGATCAATAGAGGAAGGAACAAGAAAAGGAGATATGTCCATCAAGTGATTGACATTACAGACAGGAAGAAGGCCGAAGAACGAGAGGAATTCCTCAATTCTTTGCTTAGGCACGATGTTGGGAACAAGGCTCAAATTGTTAAGGGTTATCTTGAACTCTTGGAAGATTACGATCTCCCTGAAGAAGCAGATGAATACTTGGAAAAGGCGGAAAAAGCTACTAGGGAGGGACGAGAGATAATTGAAAAGGTGAGCACTCTTCAGGAAGCTGAGAAGGAGGGGATTGAGAAATTGGCTATAGATCCTATCATTGAGGATGTTGTCGATGAAAGTAAAGACAGAGCCGTTGATAAGGGAATGAAAATAATAACAAATTATCCAGATTTGAAATGTAATATTATGGGAGGCCAGCTTTTGAAAGAACTCTTCAAGAACCTGTTCATAAACTCAATTCAACATTCAAAAGGAAGTAAGATTAGAATATCCGGAGAAGATACAGAAGAAGAATGTATCGTTTCGATAGAAGACGATGGTAAAGGTATTCCTGATGAGAAAAAAGACGAAATTTTTGATCGAGGCTATACTACGGATGATGAGAGAGGGACAGGACTTGGAATGTTTCTAGTCAAAACGCTTTTAGAAAGATACGACGGGGATATCAAGGTCAAGGATTCAGATTTGGGTGGTGCAAGATTCGATATTTATCTTAAGAAGGCTTAGGTTTTTTCTTTGTCTTTTTTGTATCCTATTAGATCTGGTAATGATCAAGTAAAGTCTTTGATAGATATGTAAAGGTATTTATTCTTTGATTCCTTGACTTGAGTAAGACTGATCCAAGACTCATAACTATGAAATTTAATTAATTAAGCTGATAAGATGGTTAGTTCAATAGAAGAAAACGATAGAATGAAAGTCTTGTTAGTAGATGATGAAGAAAGCCTCTTAGAACAGGCAAAACTATTCCTGAAAAAAGAAGACAAATCAATCCAAGTAGAAATATCATCATCTCCTGAAAAGGCTCTCAAATTACTTAACAATTCTGAATATGATGCTATCATTTCTGACTACCAGATGCCCGAAATAGATGGACTAAAACTACTAAAAACCATTAAAAAAGAAAGAAATAAAGATATTCCATTCATCATGTTCACCGGCAAGGGGCGAGAAGAAGTAGCTATTGAAGCACTGAATCTAGGTGCAGATAGATATCTTCAGAAGGGTGGAAGCCCAAAATCACAGTATAGTGTCCTGGCACAGGCTATAAGGCAGGAGGTAGAAAATTGGAGACGTGAAAAGGAGCTAAAAAGTATCAATTGGCTTCTCAATAAAAGTTTAGAGGAAGAAACCTACACACCTCCTTATGGTGATTTAACGGAATTAAACACTGAAAGAGAAATATTAGACACAGTAGGAAAAGACACGCTTAGAGAGATCGCAGACAACTTCATGAGTTTGCTTGATACTTCATGTGCAGTCTACGAAAAAAATGGTGATTACGCCCTAGGGATCTTCGCTTCGAACTGGTGCAAATTCTTAGACAAAAAATCTCACGAACTTTGCAATACAGATGATAAAAAAGAAGCTGTAGAATCTGGTGACTGGATCTGTCACGAATCCTGCTGGAACGCTTCAAAGGCCTCGATCGAAAAAGGGGGACCTGTTGACTTCAATTGCAGTGGGGGTATCCACTTGTACGCAGTTCCAATTCGAGCAGGCGGCGAAATTATAGGATCTATAAACTTTGGATACGGAGATCCACCAAAAAATCCTGATAAGTTGGAAAAAATTTCAAAGAAATACGATATAAGTATTGATCAACTTCGTAAAAATGCGGATTCATACGAATCTCGACCTCAATTCATTATCGAAATTGCTAAAAATCGTTTAAGAACCTCTGCAAGATTAATAGGGGAAATCGTGGAGAGGAAAAGATCAGAAGATAAGTTGAAAAAAGCAGAACGTGAAAAATCGCTGATTTTGAATAGCACGAATGATATTATATCATATCATGATACGAACCATAATCTAATATGGGCAAACCGAGCGTATTCAGAAGCTACCGGAGAAACCGTGGAAGAGATGAAAGGACGCAAATGTTACGAGATCTGGCTAGGAAGAGATAAAACATGTGAAGAATGTCCTGTTGATAAGGCTTTAGAGTCTGGAGAATCGGTAATGAGAGAAGTTTCGTTCCCTGAAGAAGAGAAATATTGGTTAATGCAGGGTAATCCTGTAAGAGATGAGGAAGGAAAGATCATAGGGGTGATAGAAACTGCCTCAGATATTACCGAGCGAAAAAAAGCTGAAAAAGCTGTACAGGAAAGAGAATAGAGATATAGAAGACTATTTGAATCAGTACAAGATGATGTTCTAACCCTTAAATTCAAGATTGTACAGATTAATCGAAAGAAGAAGCAAAAGAAGAAGAATTAAACCCTATACTCCAATCATCAGCCGAAAAATACCGGCAAAAAGCTTCACAAAGAGAAATGAAAATTACAGTTGAGGAAACAAATACTACCGTCAAAGAAAGAATCATTACTAGAGGAACTCTTCTCAAACCTAATAATAAAGCTCTAATTCACTCGAAAGGAAGTGAGATAAGAGTTCAAGTAAGTGAAAACGAAGAAGAGGTAATTGTTTCCATAGGAAACGATGGAAAAAGAATACCAGACGAAGACAAAGTAAAAATCTTCGAAAAAAGATTCAAAAATGGGGAAACCGGAGGAACAGGACTAGGACTTTATCTAGTAAAGGAAATCCTTAAATCATACGACGGGGATATCAAGGTCAAGGATTCAGATTTGGGTGGTGCAAGATTCGATATTTATCTTAAGAAGGTTTGAGAAGTTTATTTGAACTTCCTTATTTGGTGTAGATTAGGGATGATCTGTTTTATGCAGGTGTTATCTTTATGATTTTGTTTTTTCTTTTGTTTTGATGGCCTCAAATATTTATTGGTAAATTATTTATTAATTCACCTTTCTTTGGAGTAATTGCGTTCAACAGTTTTGATTCCCAGATTCTTAATTTGATATATCAATTTTGTACAGCTCTACTCTATAAAATAGAAACTTTTATAAAATTGGATTTTATTATTAATTAATATGTTAGAATTACTAGGTAGTAAAAAGAATTTAGAAATAATTAAATTACTCGGTCAAAAAGATAGGTATGTTTCAGAGATAATGGATAAAGCGAAAATAGATGGAAAAAAAGCAAAATATCTCTTAGAGAGATTAGAAAGTCAAAAAATAATTAAAAGCTATAAAAAAGGTACACGCAAATGCTATACTCTAACAAAAGATATTAAAAACATTATTCCCTAACAAATAAGTAACCATTTTAAAAAATAATAACATACCTCCTTAGCCAGACCTCTATTTAAGAGAGTTATGAATTACATTTTTTCATTGATTTCTTCAAGCTCGTTCAATATGTCCTTTAATATTTCTTTCTCTTTTCTCTTGTTTTCTCGATCTTCTTTTGTTTTTTCATCTTTCATTAGGTTTGTAATTTTTTCTTGTATTTCTTTAGGATTTTTAATACTTTTAAATTGCATTTCAACCCCTGATCCACCTGCAGTAGAGATATTTACATTTCCGTATCCGAACTTTTTTCCGAAGATTCCTTGCCCAAAAGAGATGTTCTGAACTTTATCAAAGCCTATCTTCTTAACGCTTCTAGAGAAAATTCCTGTTTTCTTATAAAGCCCATCCGAGCTTACCACATATTCAGTATTCTTTATTCTATAGTAAGCACCTGCTATTATAATTATCCCTAATCCTAAGAGAGGGATAGTTGGAATTCCTATAATTAATGATGGTATAATGCTGTTCATTACTGGATTATCACTCAAAATAATCTCTTCATCATTATCCAATGTAAGCCAATCAAACTGAGACATATCCATAACATAATATCTCCCTTTAAAATTCTTTCTTTATGTAGACCCAATATCCCTATACCATATAGAAACAAACTAAAAAACTCATAAAGAAACCCTTTAAGACAAAAATGTTTTTAAATTCTCTTTAATCTAATAGATCCATATTAAATCTCTTATAAGAATAAGTAAAGGCTCGGACCAGAGTTCGGACATAAGTTATTGAGGTAAATTCCATAATTTTATATTTCCAATAATCATAATCCCGATCAGGAAATTCCTCGACAAACTTACTCCTACAAGATATTTAAAAAATATTAAGATTCATAAACTTCCTACACCACATCATTACCTGGAAATTTCGGATATAACCCTCAAAACCACAAAAACCACCAAACAAAACCAATAACGGATGATAATTATGGGTAGAACTAATTCAACCTATAGAAATCAAATAACTCATGTAAAAAAACAATACAAAGATCTAAGAAGAGCACTCCTCAAAAAAGACAAAAAATACTTCGATGAACTATTCGTAAAAGCAAGAAACCACGCAGACGCAGGATCAATACAAAACCCACTAGACCCAACAACCACAATACT